>CAMBEX010000089.1 GCA_945865865.1 Bdellovibrio sp. ZAP7 | reverse complement strand
CAGGGCAGTTGCGGAGTGCCTTCAATGGGGCGGAGTTCTTGATACGGAAGTTGCGCCTGGAGATGGTGGTGAGTGTGAAGTCCCAAGTTAAAGAGCGAAGCATGGGTGAGCAGGTGTCGTGATTCCCACGAGTGCTGCGCCCCAAACGGCTCCCATTTTCCGGGTGAAATTTCGCGCCTAAAAAGTCCGTAGTGTTCGATGTAATTGACAGTCGATAAGAGCAGCCAGGCAAACACGCTTTGTCCAAAAAATACTCCGAGGCCTGCCGCGCCAAATTCCCACGCGATCGCGCACGCAAGGCCCACTTGCATGAGTAAAGTTTGAAGCACGCGATTATTCCAGCCGCGCACACGTTCGAGTCGCCAAGCCGCAAACCAGCCCGTGGTGAGTGAGCGCCACCAAAATCGGTAAACGCTTTCGCCCTCGTAAGCGGTGGCGGTATCCAAAGGCGTGCCCACCCACTTGTGATGAACAAAAACGTGCTCGACTCGGTAGTGTCCAAACCAACACATCACGAGCAAGCCCACCCCCAACCCGCGATCAAATCGCGAACCGCGATGAATCAGTTCGTGCGCGGCGGTGATTCCGAGTGCTCCGGCTGAAATTCCGCAGCTGATGGTCAGCGCGATCCAGAGATTCCACCGCGAGGGATCGAGTTCACGCGTCATCAAAAGTGCGGCCAGCAGCACGAATGCCTGAACGGGAAAGGTGAGTCGAATGAGAAGGTCCGCAAGAAAAGATCCGAAGCGCGAGGGTTTTGGGAGCCCCGGTTTCAGTAAAGGGAGAAATGTGTCTGCGATTGGATGAAGGACAAATGCGTAAATAACGCCGATTCTCAGCCAAAACGCCGCATTTTCTGAATCCAAATGCGTGAGCCAGTAACCCAGGAGCACTGCCGCCGGAATTGAAAAACTCCAAATCCAGCGCAAGCGTTAAGGCCCGCCTGTGGAACTCGCACCGGGTTCAGGAGTTGAGGTTGCAGAGGGTGTTGGAGTTACGGTTGGAGTTGGAGTGGGAGTATCTGTAGGAGTGGGTGACGGATAACACGAAGGTGCGCCATGTAGGGAGGGGCTGCAAAGCAGTCCGGCCCCACAGCAAATACTGAAGTTAGCGCCGGCTAATTTTCCAGCGCATGCGGTTTCAGTAGGTTTGCATGATTTTTGGCAGGCACCGACTCCCCAATCGCCTTTGACGCAAGTTTCGTCGGGCTTGCAACATTTTTTGTCGCAAACTTTATCGGGGGCTTTGCAGTTTTCGGTCTGGTCACAGCGACAGTATTCAAACGGAAAGGTGCCAGTGTCGCATTTGTCGCCGGGTTGACAACATGTCGTATCAACTCCTTTTTTTGAACCGCAAAAGAGCGTATTTTTTGGGCAGTTTTCTTTGCTCTTTGGACCGCACCACGCATTTTTTTTGTAACCTTCGCATTTTTGAGTTTTGTCGTCGCAACAGGCTTTACTGTCGCTGGAATCGTCGGGCGCTTTGCAGAGCGTGTAGCCGGTCCCACAGGTCAATCCACCGCCCGATGGCGCGGCAAAAAACTGTTCCCAATTGTCGGAGTCGGGATCTGGCGCTCGAAGTTTCTGGCTATCTGAAACAGGTTCAATTCCCTCAAAATCCACAGGCGGCTTCTCCGGCATGAACGGCATCGGATCAGAGCCTTCTATTTCTTCTTCCTGTGAAGTCGTAGGCTCACTCGAAGATTCATTTTCTTTTTGGAAAAGTTCTTTGAAGTTACATCCGGGAGTCAGGAGCGTGAGCGCCACGAGAGCAGCGCCTGCAATCATGGTTTGATAGTAATATTTTTTTCTGCCCTGATTCACGGTCCGCATGCTTAGATTATCGGCGTTTCAGGCAGCATCTGATAGATGTGTCGAATTGGACCCGCATTGTTAATTCATTTCCCGCCTGATTTGACAATCGAGTGTGCGGGAAATTAGGTCGGAGTCACGCTCGGACTTACGCTGGGTTCAGGAGTGGGTGTCACGCTGGGTTCTGGTGAAGGATTCACGCTCGGAGTCACGCTCGGACTTACACTAGGCTCAGGAGTATGAGTCACGCTGGGTTCTGGCAAAGGACTCTCGCTCGGACTCACGCTGGGTGATGGCGAGGGTGATGGCGAAGGACAGCTTTCGTCATCGGCTGAAAAAATATCTTCAAACGAGCTGATCTTCTGGCTTCCTGAACTCGGAGTAGGGGGGCAGATTTTTTTGCAACTCGGATACGCAGAGGCCACGCATGCCGTACCCTTGGGGCAGCAACGAGTATTATCGACGGGAGGGCTTCCCTGTTGCTTCGTTCCGGTGCAAGCGGTTTCTCCTTTGGAGATGTCGCAAGCTTCTGGCTTCTTAGCGCAGTAGTCCACTTTCGCCGTGTCGACACAGACCTCAGTGCCTGACTTGCAGCACGCGTCACTGCCGCAGCTAAACCAGTTTGTGCCCTGGTCCTGACTTTTGTTTTTTGCATCACACGCGGACTTTGCAGTGAAGCAATAGGCGTGACCCGAGCCAGGCCAGCCGGTGACCTTGCATGCCGCATCGAGTGCGCAGCAAGTATGGTCACCCTGGTCGTCTGTTCCTTTGCAAAATTTTGGGTAATCGCCACCACAAGACCCTTTATCGTTGGGTGAACACCAAGGACCATCTGCTAGAGATACATCCTTGACGCATTTCTGGTCGATTCCGCAGTCCGTGCAACGGCCCTTTTTGTCGCAGCAATTTCCCTTGGTTTCAGCGTCCGTCGCTTCACGTAACTGATTTTGAATTTTTCCCCACTCTTGATCGAGATCCATCTTGAGTGATTTTGAAATTTCACCTTCGTCAGAAGCCTCGACGCAACGTGGATCACTGGCATCTAGGTAACAAATGCAGTCCAGACTGTTTGGGTCTTCGGCGCACGCTAGGAAGCTAAAATCAACATTGCTTCGACATCCGCTACATGTCGGCTTTGCTGAAATGTTGGACTCTTCTTGCTGGACCGAGACCGGTGCACTCGATGACCCGGCATCCTTTTTTAGGAGTTCTTGAAAGTTACAACCTTGCGCCAAAAATATGGCGGCCAGAAAGACTGCACGACTCATGATCTTGAAATTGAAATGAAAGCCCCTGCCACCCCGAGACTTCAGAGTTTCATAGTCCATAAATCCATTATCGGCCGCTCGGAGAGTGATGAATAGATGTGTCCGTTGTGACCTATTTCAAGCGAGTGAGTTTTCGCGGTTTGCTTTGCCGACCGCTCAGGTAGAATTTCCACACAAGGAGAATCCGAATGAAATCACTTATCAGGAGTAGTGCGGCTGTGGCAGTGTTGGCGGCTGGTCTGACTTTTGCTCAGCAGGCCAAGGCTTTTGAATTTTCTGCAGTGGGCGGGTTGAATATTACCGCGGCCTCGATCGAGGAAGCTGGTGTTTCCGCCACCGCTATTTCAGGAAAAAGTACGGTTGCGTTTGGAGGCCTCGCGGCGTTTGGCGTGATGCCCGGATTTGATCTCGAGACCGGCCTTGTTTACGTTCCACGTAAGTTCGGGGCGACGTTCCCGATTATTGGAGAATTCGAGACTCAGTTTAGTTCGTGGATGATTCCTCTGGCATTGCGATTCAATGCGCTGCCTTTTGTTTCCGTGGCGGCTGGTCCTTACTTCATGATGGCTACTGGCAATGTCAGTACGACGGTTTTGGGAGTCACCGCGGAGAGTGCTTTTGATGCGGCCGGCATTTCGAGCAGCGAGTTTGGACTGCACGGCAGTGTGCGCGTGGGCTTTCCGATCGTGCCTACGATCCGAGTTTTTGCGGACGCTCGCTACCTCATGGGTCTCAGCAATCGTGCGACCGATGCTGCCGATTCGACAAAGTTCAATGACGTCCAGGTTCTGGGCGGTCTTTCGTTCGGGCTTTAAGGTTTTTTTGTGATTGAGCCGCGGCCTGGGCCCAGCTATGGGCTCGGGCCGCGATTTTTACGGTGGTTAAATCTTTTTTATACAGTGAGAATAGAATTTATGTCTGAACCCGCAGCACGAGTCGCACCCAAATCCGGAGAGCTTCAAGACGGTAAAGTCTGGTTTACCCGAAAAGGTCACACAGTCACCTTGGGGATCACCAGCGCGGGACTCGAAGAAATCGGCGCAGCCGACGACGTTAGCTTTGGCGAAGAAGGCCAGGATTTCGAAAGTGGCGAAGTCGTTGCCACCGTCGAGGGATCGCTCGGAAAAATTGAAGTACTTGCACCCGCGACCGGCACGATCGACTCGCTCAACGAGGCGCTGACCGATGACCCGGATGTTGTGACTGATGATCCGCTCGAAGAAGGTTGGATCGTCAAATTTGAGGTGCAGGATAAGGCCGACCTCCTGGAGTATGAAGGCTAAAAAAAACGGCTCAAAAGAGGCTAAAAAGCGGTCATCTGGCGGCACTGCGCCCAGAGGTGACCGCCATGCCGAGGGTGACCCGGCTGGTTTTTCATCAGACCTTAAGCGCCCCCAAAAAACGCCCTCCGAATTTGTCTCTCCCGATTTCGTTCACTCCCTGGCAGTGGGGCATTTGCCTAGAGAAGGTCTTTCGCCCCAAGATCAGGCACTTTTTCGCGCATTTCAAAGTAATCTGCTTTCGCTCATTTCTCATGAGCTCCGCACGCCACTCATGGGAGTGCTGAATGCCCTGGGTGCGCTTGAGCAGGAGCAGTCGTCGGAGTGGCTTTCGATGGCGAGTCGAAATGCTCTGAGACTCAATCACGCCCTCAAATCGCTGTTGGATCTCGCAGCCATGGAAAGCGGAAGCCTCGAAGCAAGGCTTCGTGAAGTCGAACTTGCGCGCATCGTAAGGGCGGGGGTCGCGGCTTGGGAAAAATCGCTCCAGGGATTGCGTGATGGTCAGGAATTTCGGTTAGTCCTCGAAGTGCTCGATGCCGGTTCGGGCGTTTCAGCTCAGCCGATTCTCGGAGACGCGCAAAAACTGGCCCGAGTGTGTGACTTAATTTTCCAGGTCATGAGCAGTCGGGCGGATTCTCCGCAAGAAATAAAGCTTCGCATATCCTCCGCGCGCCTGTCGTGCGAGTTCAAGCTCCCCGAGGGATCGGCGGAGTGGAGCGAGTGGGATGAGGCGTGGTCATTTTCGGTGGCTGGAGCTCTTTCAGGGGTGGACGGCGGGCACGCTTCACGCCTTTCGGTGTTTGCGGGAACTTTGCAGAGTGAACAGCAGTTTCTCACGCGTTCGCGTGAGGGGTTGGGTGCCGAGCTTCTGCTCGTTCACGAGTGGATGCGGCTGCACCACGGAAAATTTTCGGCCAGCAGGCAGGGCAATCAGGTTTGCCTGACGCTTGAGTTTCCGGAACTTGCGTCTCGAGATGGTGTTGTTGCGGTCCTGGGGTCGCGCACGCACTTGGCCTATGGTCAGCTTGAGGCGGTCGCTCTCGTGCTGGCGGAGGTTCCCGGGGGGTGTGCCGCCGAGGAGTTTCGATCGCAGATCAAGAGTGTGCTTTTTCGCTCAAAAGATGCCGTTTATTCGATTCCAGAAAAGGGCCAGGTGGCGCTTGTTTTGGATGACGTGAGGCCCGAGGATGTTCCAGGACTGGTCAGCCGTCTTGAGGCCGCACTCAAGCGGAAATTCCGTTTTGGAATCGCCAGTTGCCCCGAAGACGGTGCGGATCCAGAGGAGCTTTTGCGACTTGCCGAGGCTCGCGTATCGCAGCCTAAAAATTAGCAGATTAGGGCCATTTTCGTGCTCAAGTATCCGCTCCCAACACAGCGCGTTTTAGGGTATGGGTTCGGCACCCCCTATGAGCGGAAAGTTTTTTATCAAAACCTTTGGTTGCCAGATGAACGTGGCGGACTCGGAGCGCATGACAGCGCTGCTAGCCGATAAAGGCATGGAGCAGGCTCAGGCTGCCGAGGACGCAAGCGTCATCATCATCAACGGCTGTACGGTTCGCGAAAAAGCGGTTCACAAAGCGCTCTCGCAATTGGGTTCCTACAACTTCATGCGCAAGCGCAAAGGCGGCAAGGGCCCCGTGATCGGCGTAGGCGGCTGCGTAGGTCAGCTCGACAAAGAAAATCTATTTAAGCGCGCCCCTTACCTGGATTTCGTTTTTGGAACCGACACGATCGACAATCTCCCTGAGATCGTTCACCGGGTTGAAAATGGCGAACGTCACGTCATCTACGCTGACTTTGATAAGTCGATGGATTATTCGACTGAGACCAAGATCCACGGACTCAAGGCGCAGGCCTTTGTGAACATCATGAAGGGCTGCGACAAGTACTGCACTTATTGCATCGTGCCTTTCACTCGTGGAAAAGAAAAATCTCGTACCATTGACGAGGTCGTCAGTGATGTCGCTCAACTCGTTGCTAAGGGAGTTCGCGAGGTCACGCTGCTCGGGCAAAACGTCAATTCATTCGGAAAGGGCAACTCCAACACCGCAAACCGCGAGCCCGCCGAACTCAATAATGTGATCGGAAAAGTGGGCCCAAGGGCTGGCGAAGAAAACTTTCCGCAACTTCTACGCGCCCTAGACACTGACCCGCGCTGCGCGGAGCTCAAGCGCATTCGGTTTACCTCCAGTCATCCGCTGGATTTCAGCGACGAACTCATCGCTTGTTACGCTAAGCCCGAAAACGGGGGGGTGGCGCGCCTCTCTCCGCATCTTCATCTTCCGGTGCAGAGCGGTTCGGACGCGGTTTTGCAAAAGATGGGGCGACATCACAATATCGAAAGCTACATCGCGCAAATGGACCGGCTTCGCGAACTCTGCCCGGATGTTGGGATTTCAACCGACATTATCGTGGGATTTCCGACTGAGACCGAAGAAGACTTTCAGCAGACGCTCAAATTGCTGGATCGCCTCCAGTACGACAATGTCTACGCGTTTGCATACTCTTCGCGGCCCGGCACGCGCGCCTCAAAAATGCAGGATGATGTTTCGGCCAGTGTCAAAAACGAGCGCCTCAATCACTTGCTCCAATACCAAAACGTCATCGCCGAAAAACTCTACGTCGGTCGCGTGGGCAAGGTCATGGAGATTTTGGTTGAAGGCGAATCTAAGAACCAGCACATGATCGACAAAAACGGAATCGACCCTCAGACCGCGCGCGTCTGGACGGGTAAAACGGGCTGCAATCGCGTGGTCAACTTGATCTCACGCTCACCTCGTAATCTTTTGGGGAAGTTTTTGGACGTCAAAATCACGGCCGCAACCTGTCTCTCGCTTCATGCCGAAGAGTCGCTTGGCCAGGAGATCCTAGAATGATTCTTCCGCATCATGGAATCTCTCCCAAGATCCATGAGTCGGCGTTTGTCGCGCCTTCTGCGGACGTGATCGGGGATGTCGAGCTGGGCGCGGATTCGAGCATCTGGTTTCAGTCTGTGGTTCGCGGCGACGTCAATACGATCCGCATCGGCAGCCGCACGAATATTCAAGATCATTCCCTGCTTCATGTAACTCGAGTCAAGAGTCCCCTCTCGATCGGCGACGACGTGACCGTGGGCCATCGTGTAACCCTTCACGGGTGCAAGGTCGGAAATCGCGTTTTAATCGGAATGGGCGCGATTGTTTTGGATGACGCTCAGATTGGCGATGATTGCATGATTGGTGCGGGCGCGCTGATTACGAAGGGTACCCAGGTCCCGTCAGGGAGTTTGATTTTTGGGAGCCCCGCAAAAGTGGTGAGGCCCCTTAAGCCAGACGAACTCGCGTTTCTAAAAGTGAGCGCGCTGAATTACGTCGGGGATTCGAAAGAATATCAGAAGCTGTTGGCTGTAAACCCATCGCGAGGTTCAATATGACTGGCTCAAAAGATTTTCTGCAATTGAAAGAAGCGCTGACCTTTGACGACGTTTTGCTTTTGCCCGGATATTCCGAAGTATTGCCCTCACAGGTCGCGCTCGATACTCAGCTTACGCGCAAGATTCGGCTCAGGATTCCGCTGCTTTCTGCCGCGATGGATACTGTAACCGAGAGCAAGGCCGCAATTACGCTGGCGCAAGAGGGCGGCATGGGCGTGATTCATAAAAACATTTCGGTGCGCGAACAGGCGCTCGAGGTCGAAAAAGTCAAAAAGAGCGAGTGGGGAATGATTTTGGACCCGATTACGGTGGAGCCCACGGCTCATTTGTCTGAAGCCCTCCATCTCATGCGTGAGTACAAGATTTCGGGAGTGCCGGTCACCACGCGCGAGGCGCGCGGACTGAAGCTCGTCGGAATTCTCACCAATCGCGATCTCAGATTTGAAGAAGATCTCGCGCAGCCGGTACAGTCTCGAATGACGGTGCTCCCACTGGTGACGGTTCCAGAAGGAACCACGCTTGAACAAGCCAAAGCGATCTTGAAGGAAAATCGCATCGAGAAACTTCCGGTCGTGGATGCTCAGGGATTTCTCAAGGGCCTCATCACGATCAAAGACATTCAAAAACGGCAGGCTTATCCCAACGCCAACAAAGACAAGTACGGACGTCTGATCGTGGGCGCCGCAGTGGGGGTGGGCCCAGATGGAATGGAGCGCGCAGCGGCTCTCGTTGAGGCGGGCGTGGATGTACTTTCGGTGGACAGCGCGCACGGGCACTCGCGCGGAGTCTTAGACACGGTTCGCGAACTCAAAAAACGTTTTGGTGATCGTGTCGAAGTGATTGGCGGTAACGTCGCGACTTTTGAAGGAACTCAAGCTTTGATTGAAGCGGGTGCTGATGCCGTCAAAGTCGGAATCGGACCCGGCTCGATTTGTACCACGCGTGTAGTCGCTGGAATCGGAGTGCCACAACTTTTTGCGGTTACTGAAGCCTCAAGAGCCGCAAAACCACATGGCATCCCCATTATCGCTGACGGCGGTATCAAATACAGCGGAGACATCACCAAGGCGATCGCGGCGGGTGCATCCTCGGTGATGATTGGATCACTTTTTGCGGGAACCGACGAAGCCCCCGGCGAAGTCGTGCTTTATCAAGGCCGCTCTTACAAGGTGTATCGAGGGATGGGAAGCCTAGGCGCGATGGCTCAGGGAGCCGGAGCAAAAGATCGTTATTTTCAGAGCGACGTCGATGATGTCGGAAAGCTCGTGCCCGAGGGAATCGAGGGACGCGTGCCTTACCGAGGGAGTCTCGCATTCAATGTGCACCAACTCTTGGGAGGACTGCGCGCCGGAATGGGTTATTGTGGAGCGCCCACGATCGCGGAACTGCAGGCCAAAGCGGAATTTATCAAAATCACCGGAAGCGGGCTCGTTGAGAGTCATCCTCACGATGTGGCCGTTACGCGCGAAGCGCCTAATTATCGGGTGAACGGCTAAGATGCAAACTTCCGGCACGCCAAGACATTCCACAGTCCTTATTCTTGATTACGGATCTCAGTACACGCAACTCATTGCGCGCAGATGCCGAGAGCTGGGTATTTATTCTTTTATTCTTCCGGCATCCGCGACTCTGGAGCGAATCAAAAGTTTTGCGCCCCAGGCGATTGTTCTGTCAGGCGGCCCGTCTTCTGTTTACGAGGCGGGATCACCGCAGTTGCCTCCAGGGTTTTTGGAGTATCAAAAGCAAAGCGGCACCGCAGTACTTGGGATTTGCTACGGGATGCAACTCTTGGTTCAGAAGCTGGGAGGTCGCGTTGAGAAAGCGGGATCTCGCGAGTATGGTCGCATGCTCGTTCAGGGACAGGCAGGTGCATCGCTTTTTCCTGAGGGAAGCTTTCAACTTTGGATGTCTCACGGTGACGAGACCAGGGTCGTTCCTTCGGGTTTTGCAGTAGTCGCAAACAGCGAGGCGGGTTCGATCGCCGCGATCGAAAATCATGAGGCCAAACTCTATGGCCTGCAGTTTCACCCCGAGGTCACGCACAGCGAGGGTGGCACTTCGCTGCTGCGGCACTTTTTTCTGACGATTGCCGGAATGAAGCCGGATTGGAACATGGGTTCGGTGCTCGATGAGCAGGTCGAAAAGATTCGCACGCAAGTCGGGCCTCAGGCGCATGTGATTTGCGCGCTCTCGGGGGGAGTGGATTCGTGCGTGGCCGCGGCGCTCGTTCATCGTGCGATTGGCGAGAGGCTTCACTGCGTTTTTGTCGACACGGGTTTGATGCGATTCGAAGAAGGAAATCGTGTGATGGCGCTTTTTGCAGATCGCCTTCATCTTCCGGTCAGCCGAG
>CAMBEX010000088.1 GCA_945865865.1 Bdellovibrio sp. ZAP7 | reverse complement strand
TTCCCTACCCGGTTGGCCGCAGGCACCACACAGTTGTCAAAAACGAGTTCGCCCGTCGGAGACGCGCGCATGCCCATTTTTGAAAATTTCTTGCCGGTCGAAAAACCGGGCATCCCTTTTTCAACAATGAATGTAGAAATCTGTTTCTTGTCGTCCCAGTTGGGCCCGGTCTTGGCGTAACAGTAAAAAATTTCGCCACAAGGCCCGTTGGTGATAAAAGTTTTAGTACCGGTGAGGGTGTAGTGACCAGGCTGGTCGCTCGTGGAAATCGCCTTGGCTTTCATGGAGAGTGCGTCCGAGCCTGAGCTGGGTTCGGTCATTCCCATTCCGCCGATCCACTCGCCGGAAATGAGTTTAGGGAGATAACGTTTTTTCTGATCGGCATTGCCGTTGAGCGCGATTTGATTCACGCAAAGAATCGTGTGAGCCAGGTAGGAGAGCGTAGTGGAAGCATCAACTGCCGCCATTTCTTCCATGACTAGAGTCGCTGCAACCGCGCCCAGGCCCGCTCCGCCGTCGGCTTCAGGGACTGTGATTCCGAGGAGACCCAGGTCCCCCATTTTCGGAAAGGCTTCGCGATTGAAGCCTTCTTCGGCATCGAGCTTCTCGATTTTAGGACCTAATGTGTCTCTTGAGAACTGACGCACTGAGTCTCGAAGAAGCTTTTCTTCGTCAGAAAAAAACCACATATAGGTGACTCCTTCGGTTGTGCATGTAATACTTGAGACCATGCCAGGGAGCGAGAAAAATCCACGGCCGCATCGGGTAGGAAACCCACCGATTCAGCTACTTGTGAACTATTGGGAGATGCGCCCCACCGCGATGGGTGAGCGTCTCGACGCTTTGATGCGTAAAGGCGTAACTGAGGTCTCGACCTTTGTTCCGTGGCAGGCCGTCGAGGCCGATATTTCCCACTTACTTACTCGGTTTCTACAGGCTGCAGGCGATCGAAAGCTCGGCGTCACTTTGGTTTTAAGTCCTGAAGTGGGTGTGCATTATCCCAACTCCGGAATTCCTCGCGACATCTTTTCAAAGCCCGAGAACACAGCGGTGCATGCGAAGGGGTCTCCCGCTATCGTCAATTTGCCTCCTAATTGCTTTAGTTTGCCATCGCTTTTGTCGCCGGAATTTATCAAGCGCTACCACGGCTTTCTTTCGCGAATGGATCACTTCTTGGGTGACCTCTCACGCAAGGGTGCACCTGGAATTCTCAATCGAGTCAGCCTCGTATTGACCGGAAGTTTTTGGAAATACTACAGAGCCCCGCAACACAGTTCGCTGAGTGCGTTCGGGGGTTCGGCGGGGGATTACTCGAGCGCAGCGGCGGTGGCCTATCGTCAGCGCACGGAGTTGTTTTTTTCGCAGCGTGAGTTTCAGGAGCCTTCGCCGACAACGGCGCAGCGCTGGCGGTCGCGCCCGATGGAAGAAGTGAATCGGCGCTGGTTCAATCAACAGGCCGAAGATGTTTTTCGTGTTCGTTCTGGACAGTTTGTTCGGCGCAAGACGCTCGGGGTTCGAGTGCGCGACGTCGAGTTGTTTACACCCGAGGCTGATCCCGGGTTTTCGTATTCTCACTTTCTACAAAACCTTGCCTCTGGGCGGGGGGACTTTGCGAGGCTGTCTGCCTTGGTGGATGAGGCCTCCTGCCGAATGAGCCAGGTGGATGGGACGTCCGCAGCTCCGTATCTTCATTGGACGGGACTCGGAGGATTTCGCTCGCTTCCTGTTGCCGAAAAGCAGTTTTTGATTTTGAAGTCCTTGCTGTTGATGGGAACGCAGGGTGGAGTTCAGGGTGGTGGGATTTTGATCGACGAGGAGGAGTGGTTTTCTCTTTCGCAGGGGTTTCGTGCGCGGGCAGAAGCGCTGGCGCGTTCCATCGGAAGCGGTGATCTCACCCTCAAAAAACGTGTGACCTATCTGACTTCTCATCTTTGGTCGGATGCAAGTCCGCTCTGGGACGAGTTGCAGGCGCGTTTGATTTCACAGGCCGGGCAGTTGGGACAGGTTCGGATGGTGGCGTCCCTGGATCTTTTGGTGGCCGATCGCGAAGCGGACCTGCTCTTTGTGGATCCTCAGTATTTGCTGACTCAGGAGTCGATCACAAAAATTTTGAACTGGGCCAAGGGTGGCAGGGTTGTCGCTCTTCCTCGCAGCACGCTTTACACCGAGGCAGCCAGGCGCGAGTTGGAACGGACCTGCGTGAGTCTGCAGCACATGGATATCAACCTCGGGCTGCCTTATCGTCTGTTTCCATTTGGCGAAGGCAAGCTGGTCATCTACGAAACTCCGACGGCCGGTGCAGGGGCAGAAGCTCAGAATTCTTGGCGAAGTTTTGTGTCAGCGGTGCTTTCGGTTGCCGGAGTGCAGGCCTCTTGTAGTGTCAGCGATGGGCGCCTGAGAACAGTGGCGCTTGAAAATCAAAATGGCGGAATCGGACTTTTTATTTTGAACGGAACGGGGCGCGCGGTTTCTGCGGACATCATGTTTCCAAGCGAGGTGGTCATTTCGGACCTAGCCTCTCTCCTGGTTCGTGAGTCCGATGACGGCGCATCAGTTCCAGCAAATCGTTTTGCCTTGGAGATTCCACCGTGTGGGGTGCTTCCACTTGCGATTCGCGGCAATGAAATCACTCAGGACCGTGAGCGGAGACTGGCACAAGGCGAGGCCGAGCAGCTTCATAAGGCGATCGCTTCAGCAGCGGAGTTGCAGTTGGGTGAACTCCAGGCATCGGAGAATCCGTGGATCTAAGCAACGACTGGAGAAAATTTCAGGAAGTTTTTTTTCCGACCGCAAAAACCGCTGCGGGAGCAGGGGTCGTTCAGCGTGATGTTTCGGCTCCGGTTTATTCAGTCGTTGAAAAAGATATCGTGGTCGCCGGTTACTGCGAACACGAAGATCTTTCGGACTGGGTTGGCAGCCCCGTGGGTGATTTCAAAAATCAGTTTCGTAATCGCGAGATCGTGGTGCTGGAGCGCGCACAGGTCGATCAATGGATGAATGATGGTTTGAGTAAGCCCGGATTTCACGGACAGCTCGAATATTTTCGGTCGATGGCAGAGGCCACGATTAAGGGCGGCGCACGCGGAGACGCGAAACTGCCGACTCGAACGCATTTTCTTTTGGAATCCCTGAAGGGTTGGTGGGGAAACATCCTTCCGTCGGCATTTGGAATCTACCTGCGCTTGCAGGCTCCGGAGGCAGTCGGAGTGTTGGAGGCGTCCCAAGATATTCTTGTCATCTATCGGCGGGGCGCCTTGGAAAGTTTCAATGCACCTGACTTGAGTGGATTGAGTTCCGAGCGGCGAAAGCAGCCGGGGGATGTGGTGAAGTACCTTTCTGAGCGATACTTGGTGCCAGTTCAGGGTGTCTATGTGGGAGCGCAGGATTGGGCTCGCTGGTCTCAGGACTCAGCCCCCTGGAGTGAGGTCGCAGTGGCACTCCGTTCTAGTCGGATGCAGCTCGTTCCGTTTCGCTGGAGAGTTGCGACCCTGGTGGCGACGAGAGCCTTTTTGGGCGTATAAGTCCTTTACTTTCAGTATCTTAACGCACCGCAACTGTTTGCTTGTTTTCGTGACGTGGAGTCGTTAAAAGACTCGCCAAGCCCAATACACAATCATGATTTATTTTCAGTCCTTAACTCAATCCGATCTCGCCGAACTCATCTTGCCCATCAGTGTGGCCAAGCTGCGCTCGAAGCTCCGTTTTGAGCCGACCCCTGAGCAACAGGAAGTCTTGGAGGAAAAAGCTCAGAAGCAAGCGCGCTACCGGGCCAAGCAATTGTTTCATTGGGTTTACCAACGGCATGTCCTCGAGTGGGAGCAGATGTCGGATCTCTCCAAGGATCTTCGCGCCTGGCTCGCCGAGAACGTCGAGATTTATCGATTGAAAGAGCGGGTCTCCAATCAGGCCCTCGACGGTACACACAAGTTTCTGTGGAATTTGATCGATCAAAAAACCATCGAGAGCGTAATCATTCCGGCGGCGCTTCAGGAAAAGTCAGAAGAAAGCGCCTTTGACCAGACCTCATCAGACGACGAGGGGGATGAGGGCGATGAGCACGAGGAAGGCCAGCGATTTTCTGGAACACGTTCTGACGCGCGCTTAAACTCGGGTCAGTGGAAGCGGCTTACGGCCTGTATTTCTAGCCAGGTCGGTTGCGCGATGGCTTGCAAGTTTTGCCTCACGGGCGTGCAAGGTCTCGACCGCCATCTTCAGACTCACGAAATCGTCACTCAGGTTCATGAGCTTCGGATGCGCGCGCCGATTACCAATATTGTTTTTATGGGAATGGGCGAGCCCCTGCACAATCTCGACAACGTGTCGAAGGCTTGCCAGATTTTGCTCGATGCCGATGGCTTGGCTTTTTCAAAACGAAAAGTGACCGTCAGCACCAGCGGACTTGTACCCGCAATCGAGGAGCTTGGACGCCGCGTGGACGTATCACTTGCGATTTCTCTCAACTCGACGACCGACGAGCAGCGCTCCGAGATCATGCCGGTCAATAAAAAGTGGAATATCGAAGCGCTTTTGAATGCCTGCCGAAATTACCCTCTGGGAAGTCATCGCCGAATTACTTTCGAATACGTGATGCTCAAAGACTTCAATGACACGCTCGAGGACGCGGCACGCTTGATCCAACTGACGCGCGACATTCCGTCCAAGATCAATTTGATTCCGTTTAACGAGCATTCAGGCTCGGTTTACAAACGTCCGAGTGACGAAGTGGTGCGACGTTTTCAGCGGTACCTGATTGACCGGCAGGTCACGGCTACCGTGCGCATCTCGCGTGGCCGCGATATTTCGGCTGCCTGCGGCCAGCTTCGCAGCATTTTCGGAACCGCGCGCGGATCCGATCGCCACAAAGACTGGCCGCAAGCAAACCCAAATCAGTAGCGGTAGGTGTCCTGCTTATAGGGACCCTGAACTTCCACGTGAATGTACTTGGCCTGCTTTTCGGTGAGCGTCGTGAGCTTCGCGTTCAGCTTTTTGAGCTGTAGCCTCGCGACTTTCTCGTCCAAGTGCTTGGGCAAAGTATAAACGCCGAGCGGATATTTTTCAGTCTGCGTGAAGAGCTCGATCTGCGCGATCGTCTGGTTTGCGAATGACGAAGACATCACGTAGCTTGGATGTCCGGTTCCGCAACCGAGGTTGACGAGTCTACCCTTGGCCAGAAGGATAATGCGTCGGCCAGTCGGAAAGATCACGTGGTCCACTTGTGGTTTGATTTCTTCCCACTTGTACTTTTCAAGCGCAGCGACTTCGATTTCATTGTCGAAGTGACCGATGTTGCAGACGATCGCCTGATCCTTCATGCGGATCATGTGGTCGTGGGTGATGACGTTGTAGTTTCCGGTGGCGGTGACAAAAATGTCGGCCTGTTCGCAGGCCTCATCCATGGTTACAACGCGGTAGCCTTCCATCGCGGCTTGCAGCGCGCAGATCGGATCAATTTCGGTGACCCAAACTTGTGCTGAAAGCGCGCGAAGGGCTTGAGCCGAGCCTTTACCCACGTCGCCGTATCCGGCAACAACCGCCACCTTGCCAGCGATCATCACGTCGGTTGCGCGTTTGATTCCGTCGACCAGCGACTCGCGGCAGCCGTACAAGTTATCAAACTTGGATTTGGTGACGGAGTCGTTGACGTTGATAGCCGGAAACTTGAGTTCACCGCGAGCAAACATCTGTTGAAGGCGATGCACGCCCGTGGTGGTTTCTTCGGTGACGCCACGAACCTGGGTGAGGCGTTTAGAGTACCAGTTGGGATGTACCTTAATTTTTTCGCGGATCGCGGCAAACATAATGCGCTCTTCTTCAGAGCCGGGCTGTCCCAAAACGGAGAGGTCTTTTTCGGCTCGCGCTCCCAGATGAAGCAGCAGAGTGGCGTCGCCCCCGTCATCCAGAATCATGTTGGAAAACGTGCCGTCTTTCCATTCGAAGATCTTGTGTGTGTAATCCCAGTACTCCTCGAGGGACTCGCCCTTCTTGGCGAATACGGGAGTACCGGTGGCTGCGATTGCGGCTGCAGCGTGGTCTTGAGTCGAAAAAATATTGCAGGATGCCCAGCGAACTTCAGCGCCGAGAGCTTGAAGTGTTTCGATCAGAACGGCAGTCTGAATCGTCATGTGAAGCGAACCGGTGATGCGCGCGCCCGTGAGCGGCTTGCTTGCTGAAAATTCTTCGCGAATCGCCATGAGGCCCGGCATTTCGGTTTCCGCGATTCTGATTTCTTTTCGTCCCCAATCCGCGAGGGCGATGTCTGTCACAACGTAATCTTGAGGGGTTGCCATTTTGTTTGCTCCATTTTCCAAATACCGAGGATTTCCCGGTGGATTCGAATTCGGTGAGCGCCGTTTTTCATCAGGGATCCAAGCCTAGGGCGCCCATTCGTGAGAAGGGGGGCAGCCTCGCAACGCTCCTCGGATCCGGGAGCCACCATAAGGCGGGTGAGGCCAAAATTCAGCTCTTTTTTAAGGGCCAGGCGGCTGTGCGCGGGGTGGGGCGGTTGCGGCCTGTCTCAGGATTTTCTGAGCCATGAGCCATTCGTCAAACTCGGCTGTAGTTTGGTAGTTCGCCCGGGTTTCAGAAAGCTTTTGGGCGGCAGTTTTGACGGCGGGTCGGTCGTAGATGAGATCGCGCGGGAGCGAATTCCAAAGGGCGCTCCCGACCGCAGCATCCCGGTCGTTGGCGGGATCAAAGAGCAGGCGCTCCAGTTCTTGTTCTCCAAATTTCTGCCGAAGGGGAGCGATGCGTGCGTCCGTTCGGATTTGGTCGGTGACTTCGCGCCGGAGAGTTTGAGCTGCCTGAGGTCCAAGAGCCGTTGAAAAATCCCGAAAGAGCTCGTGGCTGAGGTGAGCAGGTTTGAGTGCGTCGGCCCCGAGTTGGGCAGTCGCTTCCTGAGTCCCTAGCCACTTGAGCATGGATTTACGAGAACTCGAGATGAGCTTGAGGTTTCCGACAAGCCCTTCAAAGCCAGGGGTGCCCTCAACGGTTACCATACGGACGAGATCCCGCTTTCGCCGCGGAAGCTCGGCCACCAGATCCGCGAACTCGTCATTATGCTTGAGCAGAAAGTCATCCAGGCTGGATTTCTCGAGTTCCAAGGCGAGTGCATCGACTTGTTTTTTCCAGTCCCCGCGGCGCGCAAAAAAACCCTTTAATCCCCACACAACTTCTTTGGGATCGCGCTTGGCGTAGAACTCCAACCGCTTGGAGTAATTTTTCAAAAAATGCTGGAGATTTGCCTTGTCGCCACCCAATTCCTTCGCAAAGAGTTTTGCGGAGTCGAACTTGATTTGTCCGGGATCCGTAACTGCTAGTTCTACTGCGCCCTTTAAGTCATCACGCAGCTGCTTGACGATGTTGCGAGAAAATACTTTGCGGTAACCAAAAACGTATTGACCCATGAGGACTTCGGATTCGAGCTGCGCTCTCTGGGCGGCGGCAGCCACCGCGGTTTTTGCGGGCGATTTTGACATCGCGTTGAGAGTTCGTGCGGAGGTTTGGGTAAAGGTCGCCACGGGGCGAACCATCTGGGGAACCATGGCGAGGTTGAAACCAATTCCCCAGGTCTTGATCGTGCTCACGCGCGAGGCCATCTCATCGGTGGATTCTTGATTGGTTAAACCCAAATCCTGAAACGCCTGAACAAAACTGGCCTGTGCCTCAGCGTTCGGAAGTTCTTCGATCCACATTTTTGGGATGATTCCACCGCTGAGTGCGACGGAACCTACAGTCATCGAGCCGGCAAGGGCGGCGGAAGCCGAGGCGAGTGCGGGAGTCATCGTGAGACCTAGTCCACCCGTCGAGGCAGTGAGCAGAAGTGTCCCGCCGATAAAAAGTGCCATTGAAACGAGAGAGAGTTTGATCTCTTTCCAGTCTTCTTTGCTGAGGCGAGTGAGCTCGCTCTGTACAGAGTCAGGGAGTTTCTTGAGGCCGAGCATCTGGTTGAGTTTGTCTTGAGAATGAAAGGTCGACAGAACGATTTGCTTGAACTTCGAGTGATCCTCGGGATTTAGGGAGCAAAACTCTGTGAGCTGTGAAGTCAGGTCGCCCTTTTTTTGCACGATGGCCTTGGTGATGATGTCTTTCAAGAGTGGCCGCTTAAGAGCAGTATCCAAATCCAGAAATGTTTTTCGGGCTTCTCTTCCGCCGTCCTCGGAGCTCAGGCCATGTTCCTGTTCCAAACGGCTCAGGAGTGAGTCTTGCTTTTGGGTGTCTCCGCGGGCGCGATAAAGCTCATGGAGGAGCGTAGCTTTCTCGCCCGCATCGGATGCAAGCACACGGTCGACTAATTTGGGGTATTCGTGTGCCGCTTTTCCAAAGGTGGATTGCTGGCACGCCTGGATGGCTTCGTCTTTGGTGAGCAAGGTTTTGTCTGCGACCTTTTCGATTCGGTCATAATAGCTCGGCTTGTCGGAACCTAAGTAGCGTTGGCTAAAGAGGTGAAAGTTGCCAGAATCGTGTTCTTCTTTGGTCTGTGACCACGCCGTTTTTTGTTCTTTGGAGGAGAGTGTCCTGTTGGCATGAAAAGGTTGAAGCGGCGTTTCCAGATTGAGTTCTTGGGTGAGAACCTGGAGCGCGGACTCTGCCTGAATTTTGAGCACCAGATCTTGAGGTGGGGCTCCGCGGCCGGGTGGCCGTGGCTTGAGTGCAAGATTTTGAATGCGATCCCGCTCCAAAAGTAATGAGAGACGTACACTTGCCAAGGGGTTGGTCTGCATCTGCTCACTGAGAAAGTCCCATTCGCTTTTGACTGCTTCTGGAATCAGCGAGTTCGTGCGCATGTTCGTGAGGTCGTTTTTCTCAATCGCAGGCGGTCGTCCATCGGGGCTGTAGCGGGTGGGAGCGCCGCTTAGACTTTCATACAGCGGCATAAAATAATCGAGATACATCCTGCGAAACTCCGGAGTCATGTATTCGGTAGGCGGTGTATATCGATCCGAATACGAGAATGCCACCAGCTGCGACTGAACTTTGCGCAAATATCCCAGCACGTTGGGGCCGCCCATGGATTTCGGGCATTCGAAATCACGGCCCCAGGTCGGGTTGGTCCCATGACAGGCTTTGATCACTCGAGAAATCAAGTCAAACTCCGCTTGCGTGCGACCGCCCACGGTTTTTTTAAAGATCGGCGAAAGTTTTTGGATCAGTGATGCATTGGTTCGCGCGAGAACTGAGAGGCTGTGGCGACGCCAAGAATCAGGACTTTCTGGTGGGGCCATTGGGATACGAACAGCGTTCGCCTCCAGTTTTCTTCGGACCGACTCAGGGACGACGTCTTTCCAGTCCGTCGCTTTTTTTTGGTCCATGAGCGAAATGAGGTAGGTCGCAGTGGGTGCCAAAAATCTGGGGTCATCGGTGGGTGTCAGGGTCTCTTGAGCTTTGTGAATATAGGTCAGTGCCAATGCACTTGGGCCTGCAGGTGGACCTCCGCGCCGAGTGGGGGCCTTTGGAAGTTTTTCGACCATTTTTCCAATGCCCTGAGAGCCCTTAAACGCGATGACAAAGCGTGCGCCGTCAGCTTCATCAAAAACGGGAGCGGGGTTTTGCGGAATGTCTCGATTTTGGTCTGAGTGAAACTTAATCGCGCGTTCAGCGAGGCGTATTTTTTCAAAAGGGGTATGCCCCACAAGGCCTGGCTGTGTGGGATCACTTGCCACTTGGTTTTCAAAATAATCGCGAAACTCCGGCGAAAGCGAGGAGAGGCCGTTGTTTTGCATCAGCCCCTCCAATCGGGCTTCACGTTCTTCTTCAGAGATCGGTGTGACACTGATTTTTTGAGGAGTACCGGGTCCCATGGCGTCGCGACAAGCCTGGGGAATCCAAATTGGGCCTGGATGTCCCAGAGTTTGACTGTGGTGTTCAATTTGTCCGAGGATCATGGCCAACGTCGTGAGCTTGAGACCGCGCGCATAATTTTTTGCGGTCACCGCGCCCGAAAGCGCGGAGATATCGCGTGCCAGCCACATTTGCGGCTCAACGCCGAGATCGACGGTCTCAGCGCGGCAAACGGGATCAACGTGGGCGATGTCGCCCGATCTATTTTTCTCTTGTTCGCCGACCCTGAAACCCAGGGCGTGGAGAAATGCTTCGCGAAGCTCCCCGGTCTTTGAATTCGGAGAGCCGAGATCGTGATCTGAACCGTTGGGATCTCCCCGCGACAATAGGTCTTTTGGAACTTGTGGGAGGAGGCTCTTGAAATACCCTTCGCCGAAATCCGTAGCCCATTCCTTGGGGAGGTCCTTATCAAGGACTGT
>CAMBEX010000087.1 GCA_945865865.1 Bdellovibrio sp. ZAP7 | reverse complement strand
GCCACCCAAAACAGGTGCGCCCATGTTCACGGTGACACTGCGATCGCGTACTTCGACGCTTAAAATCCCTGCCAAAGTCTCAATGCGGTATTTGGGTTGAGCCGACCTCGGCCCGTGATCAAAAAGATAAATACCTGCCGCACGAATTCCATTTCCGCACATCTCAGCAATCGAGCCATCAGCGTTGATGATCTCCATTCGAGCGTCGGCAGCCGTGCCCTGCGCGGGCCTCAGCCATAAGATCTGATCCGCGCCCACGCCAAAACGGCGATCACACCAAAGCCTAGCCTGTTCGGGAGAAATCGCAGGTACCCTGCTCTCGAAATCCGGAATCACGATGAAATCGTTTCCGATCCCGTGCATTTTCAAAAAAGAAATCTTGGCCATTGGCCTCCTGCTTTATCCGAGAGCTTAGGCGGAGTCGAGTTCAGAGCTTGGCCGCAGCGGCCTTAGCTGCTTGAGACGCTTTTTTTGCATCTCGATAAGTCGCCGCCTTGCTTTCGACCCTTCTAGAAATCGCGTCGCAATTAGTACGTGAACCGCTGCTACCCGTCGCGGCTGAAGCAGTCTCGCAGTCCTTTCGACCACTCGAAAGACTGTTCGCCAGATTGTCTAGCTCCTGATCCGAACCCATATCGTTCTGCATTTTCTTCACCGACTCAATCAGAGCATTCAGCCCATCCTTATTATTACAAAACTGCGGATCCTTAAAACAGCCATCGAGCCCATCCATGCCAGTTTTTAAGCTACTCGCGGCCTCGTTCACTGGCCTCTGGGTGCAGGAGCTCGCCAATGTCGCAAGCTTGTCCTTGGCTTCTTGTGCTTCGGATTTTTGTTGCTCAATTTTTTCGATTCCGCCGGCCATCCCAGAAATCGCGCCCTCAAAAGTATCCTCACTCACATTTAAAAGAGGCGGGCTCATGTACGCACTCATGAGCTTGGTCATGCTGGTGGGAGTCTGAAAGAGTCCTTCCTCGCCTTCACCCTCTTTGCGTTTTTCGAGCTTTTCGCCCTCAAGGTTCGGGATCTTGATTCCTGAACTCACCCCCAGACCCGCGAGCTTCGCATTCAATTCTTTCACACGGGTCGAAAGACCTTGGCTCTGCACGCTCAGCGCTTGAGCCATCTGTTTGGTAAAGCTTTCGATGTTTTGATTAGACCGCTGGACATAATCCGCCTTGAACTTTTTGACCTTGGCGATCTCCACCTTGAGATTGCGGTTGACGTTTTGAAGTCTCTTGATGCAACCGTTGATTCCCTGACAGGTCAGGTTGATTTCGGACTCAGGCTTGTTGCCTCTGATCGACATGGCAATCGTCGACTCGGGCGTATTGCCAAGCATCAGCCCTTTCATTTGTTTTTGAATGTCGACCAGGCAGCGGTCTTTGATGTCGGCCTTGCCGTTTTCGCAAGCCGTGAGCACGAGCGGGTAGTTTTCGCCCGTGAGAGAACCCATCGCGTCCGAATAACCCTGGTTGTACTCCGTAAAAAGCGCATTCACGAAAGTCTCGGTCTCACGCTCCTTGGTTTTGACCGCTTCTTGCGCGACAGAAATTTGTGAGGTTTGCATCTTGCGCTCACGCGCGACATCGGCCTGCGCCTTGTTGTAGCAGTTTGAAACTCCCTGCATCACAAAGCCTTGAATATCGAGGCCCTTGCCGTTGAATTTTGCGAGTCGATCTCCGTATTTTTTTTGAATATCTTCGACGCTTCGAATCCCGACGGGTTGCGAAAAAGCACTCTGAAGTTCCTGCTGGTTGGTCGGAAGATTTTTTTGCGACGACGCCTCCGAAAAAATCGAACCCATCAGGGCCTGCAAGGCCTGTCGATTTCCTTGAGCGCGGGCCTTGGACACGGCTCCCGTCTCGATCACGCCATCTTCACCGATACGCTGATTTTGCTCATACCGGCAAAGCACGTATTCGGGCAGCGTTACGGGTGCGCCATTTTTTGAGCAACGATAAGTGGCTTCGCTCTTAGAACTGAAACACTCAGAGGTCAGTGCGACGGTGCGAGATTGAATTTGCTCAGCCAATCCTTTGCGCTGAATTTCGAGCTGCTTGTGCGTCTCCTTGGCCTTGAGAATGTCACCAGGCATCTTGCCAACGATCGCCTGAATCTTTTTCTGCGCTCCGAGCAGTCCATCCTCGCCGCTCTCGCCGTCACCGCCCAGTTTAGAAAGCACGTCTTTGGCTTGAATCTCTCGGTCCTGCACCACACCACTCAGCTGTGCGACGTCATTTTCCATGCGCTGAATATTTTTTTGATACTCACTGGTGAGCGAATTCATCTGCTGAGTCAGCGCTGAAGCCTGCTGGTCTAGACATTGAAGCTCGCCTCGAAGCGCGTCAAACTTGTTTTTCTTACACTCGGCACTCTTGATCGCGTCGTCGATTCCAGTGGATTTCTTCTTCAAAGCATCTTCGCTGAAAATCCCGTCGATCACGAGAGACTCACAACTCAAATTTTTTGAGAAATCCTTGGAGATCCCTGGATCCGAGGGGCAGTTTAAAAGCCCCGCCGCCGCACCGAGCTGCGCGCCGTAACAACTCGAAAACATGTTCGCAAAGCCGGCCTTTTGGGCGGCATTAAAAGCCGGAGGCCGAAACCCGTCACTGCTCATCTGAGTTCCAGCAGCAGTCGTTCCCGGCGAGGACTCACCCTCGGCATGCACAGCCACTGAGCCGGCACCTAACGCCAAGGCCAGCAAGGCAATCCAATAGAACGGCCGCGCCGAGCGCACGGATCCCAAGACTCGATTACGAATAAATTTCCCCATAGTTTGCCCCTAACCCCTATCCCTGAGTTTACCTGACATTTTAGGCCTGCATACCCCCGGGACTCAGATTTTTCGCAGTGCGTAAACCATATTGAAATCATTAGCTATTTTTGCCCAGATCACCCTCCGTTGAGTCGGGGTCGCCATTCTTACACAGCTGCCATTGAAACGGTCCTGTCCTCACCCCAAATACAAAAGGGCCCCGCCCCAGGCCATTACGCCTCGAGCAGAGCCCTTAAAATAGAATCTGGAATTCCGCTTACGCCTTTTCGTGCGCGACTTCGCGAATCGCATCCGCGATTGTCGAGAGCTGCGGGACGCTGGCCACTTCAAGAACGTCGGCCAAGCCTACTCCTGGAGTAAACGCACCCGCTACAAGCTTGGGCCTTGCCTCAAGCTCATAGAAAAGTTCGTCGACAGTCCGACGCACGAGATGTTCTCCAAAGTTGGTGACTTCGGTGTCTTCGTTCACGAAAACCACACGACCCGTCTTGCGGATCGACTGCGAGATCATTTCCCAGTCATAAGGCCACAGTGTGCGCATATCGATCACTTCGGCTGAAATCCCTTCAGCACGAAGCTGATCAGCGGCCTGTGCGCAAAGTGGGAGCGTTCGCCCGTAGCTCACCACGGTCACCTGCTCGCCTTCGCGAACGATCTTGCCCTGCCCGATCGGAACCACATACTCCGTCAACTTGGGCCAACGCGGTTTCCACTGTGAGCGATCGCCCAGCGGAGCGTCGATCATTGCGCGCAATTCTTTTTCGCCCTCAGGAGTCAAAGCAGGCTCACCTGGAATCTGCTCTTCACCCCTCATGCGGGTCAGTGCCTTAGGAATCAAAAACATCGTTGGGTTCGGATCCTTCAGGCAAGAAAGCATGAGTCCATACGCATCCAGGGGCGTGGACGGCATGACGATCTTCCAGCCTGGAATATGAGTCATCATCGCATCAAATGAATGCGAGTGATAAATCGATCCGCGAATTCCGCTGCCGACCGGAGTCATGACCGTCATCGGCATGTTCCAGTCACCGTTCGAAGCCCAACACTGGTTACCAGCGAGCTTCAACAAATCGATAGTGTTGAAAATATAGTCGCAAAACTGAATCTCAGCGACGCAACGACGACCCGCAAACGCGAGTCCCATCGCAGCACCGATAATCCCGCGTTCATCCAGCGGAGAGTTCCAAGAGCATTCAACGCCTTGAGTTCCCGTAAAGACTCCACCGAGAGGCGGACCCACGTCCTCACCAAAAACTTCAGCAAGTCCTAGATTTTTTTCACCGTAATGCAAGGCCATCCGAAGGGCCTGAACCATAGTTGCCATTACCAGTACCGTCCCTTTTGGCCAAAGTAAGTGTTGTCGTAGATTGTTGAAGGATCAGGCATTGGATCGTTCTTTACCCGTTTAGCCATATCCAGCATCTCGGCGTTGAAGCCTTCACGAACATCACTCATTTCCTTGCGGCTCATGATGCCAGCCGCTTCTAGCTTGGCTTCGAAAGTCGCAATCGGATCTTCTTCGCCCTGAATCCAGTTGGCGCCCGTTGCGGAGCTATGACCGTAGAGGCGCGTGACTCTTGCTTCGAGCAAGAAAGGCTTGCGCTCGGTGCGCACGTAATCCATGGCTTCACGGATTGCGAACGTCGACTCCTCGACATCCAGGCCATTGATCGTGCGGGTTTTCATTCCAAAAGCTTTTCCGCGATCAGCAATATTTTTTTCACCGTGCTGCGTGGATGCCGCCGTTGAAATCCCCCAAGCATTGTTGGCTACAATGATCAGCATCGGCAATTCCATGCCCGGGCGGTTCGCCCAGATGAGGCACGAAGCAAAATCGCCTTCGGCAGTTCCTGCGTCTCCACCGTTGACGATCGTAATCGAGTCGCCGCCATTTCGCTTTTGCGCGATGCCCGAACCGATAGCGGTGAGATACTGGGTCTCAATCGTCGAAGTAATCGGCACGACGTTCCACTTGCGGATCGAAGTGTGGTTACAAAAATTGCGTCCACCCGAAAACGGATCAGTCGCGGTGTTTTTCATCTGCCGGATGCAATCCATAGGGTCGAGGCCCATGGGCATTAAGATTCCGCTTGAACGATAATGCAGATGCCAGAAGTCGTAATCGACGCCTTGGCCCACTTTTCCGTGCATTCCGAGTGGAATTTGAAAGGCCTCTTCACCGGGGCCACCGAGCCAAAAATAGCCGTCCGACTGTTTGAACATCTTGATCATGCGTTCTTCAAGCATTCGGGTTTTAATCATGTACCCGTGGGTCTTGATCAGGAGCTCCGGGGCCAGGCGAAACTTAAATTTTGAGGAGGTCTTCAAGACGGGAGTAGCAACAGCCACCGCTTTGCCATTCAGTTTCAGGGATTTTGAGACAGTTTTGCTTTTCTGAGATGTGGCCGGCGCGGAAGCAAAAGCCGGAATAGAATTTTTGAGATGACTGCGCGAACCATTTCGCAGATCAGGCCGTAGGCTAGAACGCGAATTTACAGCATTTTTTGTTGAAGCTTTCTTCAAAGGAACATCCTCCAGTTCAAATAAGAGTGCGTAGTCGTAACCGAAACTCCCCGGCTCTTCAAGCTGAGCTTATGTCTCAGGAAAAATCCGCCCCGGCCCTTCCGACGTCTCTAATTGGTGCTCCAGATGCGCGCGAAGCGCCTCCATTCGGGCCTCCCACATCTGCCACGGGACTTCGTCTCCGAGACCTTCGCGAACCTTGGTCTGTGTTTCTTTCCAGAGGTTCAGCGCCTCCCAGAGTTCACTGGCCTCATGCGCAGCACCCACATTTCCTTCAATCGCGACAGGGATCACTCGCTCTCCCCAAAGCTTGTCTAAAAAGCTCCAGCCCGCCTTAAGATTGAGCCTCAGCACCGGAATTCCACTCAACGAATAAGCTCCGGTCAGAGCGCGCATTCCTGCGATCGAATCCGAAAATCTCCTGGCCGAGGTCATGGGTTCGCCCAATTTTTCTCGAAATCCGCCGTCAGAAACCTCTTGGGCCTGAGCGGCAACTGTAAGTGCACCCACTTGTAACACTGAGTCGATCTGATTAATCATGGCCGCAAGAAGTTCGGGCTTCACCGCCGGGTCACCGGGAAGCGCCATTCGAAGATGCGAAATCGCGAGAAGAAAACGCCCCACCGAGGCCAGAGGCGCGTTGGCCTGAATCCGCCCCTCAAGACCGATAGCATCATGAAATTTGAGCCCCAAACCTGCGCCCGGAGCCACGGCAGTCTGTTCAAGATGTCCCCAACCAGGGGCCGTGAGGTTACCGACGATTCCACCCAGAACTCCGATTCCCAACATTCGTGCATCCATCGGAAACAAGATCGGCTTTTCGACGTCAGCCATATCGACCATCTGCTCGCGTGTTCCAAAAAACTTTCCAAAAGCCGCATCCGGCCGCGTGACTCTCATGAACTCACTGATCGCCTCGATCAGTTCGGCGAGATCCGAAAGATTTTCGATCCTCGAGTTTTCTGAATAATACTTGGGCACACCCTCTTCACTGATCAGAAACTCGCTCGGAAACAGTCTTGCGGTACTGGGTTTCTCTTTGCGGTTAGGATCATAATCGGCCCAATCCCACGGAGAAAAGCTGGGACCGTCTTCGTGATTTGAAATACCCCAACCCCCAAAAAGGTAGGACGCAAGATAAGGCGGCTCTTTAGCAATCAAAGGGCGCAGGAAATTTCGAATCTCCCGATAATGTCCGGTACGGTAATCGGCAGCCTTTCCACCGCTCAAAACAAGAATCTTGTTTGCGGCAGCAAAGAACAAAGGACCGGTCAAATCTCTCCACTCCATCATCTCGGGGTCGCTGTCAGGACTTTCTCCTGCGCTCAGTGTGACTTCAGCCATCGCGAGGTCTGCTCGCACAGACTCGGCAAAACCTTTGAGCGAAATCTTTCCTTGTTCATCCGCGGGAACCAAAGCTACCGAGGGATCCCAAAGCCTTGAGTTCAGCGTTCCGCCAAATTTCAGAGAGACGATCTCCGGCACTGTCGCTCGTTTTTCATTGAGCTGAGTGAGAAACGCCTCATGAAATTTTACTGGAAACAAACGCTCAAACTCCTTGCCCACCATCTCAATGACTTCGGGTTTGGTGCGAGCCTCGATCAAATCCTTTTTGGCAGCATTGAAAAATAGCCTACGCACCCCGCAATCACCCATGAACAGGCCACAGGTAAAACGAGCCCAACCCAGTTTGACTTTCGAAACCGAAACAAACTCAGGGCCTGAGTCGAGTTTGCATGAACTTTCTTGAGTCCTGCGGGCGATACAGGAGCCGATCTGGTCTCCCAATTCCTGGAGTGACGCGGGCAACGAACCATCGCGAACCGCAGTCATGAAACCATCAAAAAGCGTCTCCAATGAGATGTTCACGACCTCGTCTTCGTAGGACTTCCTTTTTTGGCTCTCATAAAGGCTTGCGTAAATATCCTTCATGGCATTGAGCACCAACGCGTCCGCATAGGGAGCGCGCTGAATGGACATTTGGGTGGAGCCCGCTCGTGTGGGATTGAAGCGATAAGAACGAATCAGCGCAACCAGTTGGGCTCGTCTAAGATCCGATAGGCTTGATCCCTGCGAGTAACCGTAAATCTCATTGATCAGTCGATTGGATTCACGCTGAGAAACGTCGAGGTCAAATGTTTGGAAAGCTGAAAACCGTGAGCTCGGGCCTGAAGCAAGTCCTCCCGAAAAGCTGGGGGAGGCGATTCCGAAAGAGATCGCGACCACGGCAGACATCACTGTGACGAAGCGGAATCCAATTTTCTTGTCCATTCAGGTGAACTCCTATCAAGAAAAGCTCAGGCGATGAGTGTTTCGAGCCGTCTAGATACTAAAAATGGAGTCATTTTGTCAACCATTCTTCGAGTCCGGAAACTGCCTATAAAAACCTGTTATTTTCAGTGCTTACCGCCGATACACCTGTCAAACATTTCGACACTCAAAATGGGGGCTCGATAAAAAAACCGAAGGATTCCGCCCATAAAATAGATCGCTCCAAGGGCTCCCGACTTGCACTAGACCTCTCTGAAACCAAACAGAACCCAATACCGATGAACCTATTTTCTCAAATTCAAACAGTGAACCGAGTCGCCATCCGCCTGATTGCGGCAGTCGTGATCCTCTCCACGGTCACGGCGACGGTTGCACCCCCCTGTTTTGCCCTCCCGCCCGAGGTGCAGGTTCTTCCGCAATCACGCTCCAAAATGAGCGTCATCTATGGATCCACTGCGGGGATCACCAACCTATTCAATGAGAACGGTGACTCGGAACCGATCGCGGCTCCCTTCAATCTTTCGTTGAATTCAGAAAGTTTTCGCAAGCTTGATTCCCGCGTGGGAGATCTCGTCAATTGGCTCAATAACAACTCGAGCTATCGCTATGACGAAACCCAGCGAGAGACTTCAAACCGGGGCGTGGTCCTTTCGGACAACTCCCAGCTCCCACTGCTGGGCGACGCTCTTTCTCGCGGAAACTTAGGCGTTGAGGTCGAGGCCCACCGGAGTCAGTACTATTTGATGTACGGTCGCGGACTCAGCGAGAAAATAAGTCTCGCGGTCGTCCTTCCGATGATCAAGCAGACCGTGGATATCCGGCACAGCCTGACCGGGAACAATACCGCGCGTGACATTTACGACGGCTTTGCCGCATCCAATGTCGGAGCGATGACCGAACTCGTGGACACGCTCAAACTCCTGAGCTCAATCAACACCGAAGACTTTCAAAAATTATTGGAATCCAAGGGCTACTCCAGAATTTCAAACCGAAATGAGAGCGCGCCCGGAGACCTTCAAATCGGCACACGCTTCGGTTACTTTCCAAAAAGAAAAATCGAAGCTGGATTTTTCAGCGGAGACGTCGGCGCCGCGTTTCAAAATACGGTTACGATTCCCACTGGAAAACTTCAACCTACCAGCGAGCTCACCGGTATCGATTTTGGCCAAGGCGCCTGGGACACGACGCTCTCACATGCGACCCACTATTCTCCGCGAAGGTCGTTTACTCTCCTTCATGGAATTCAATATACTTATCGCCTCCCGAGCAGCCGGCTTAAACGGGTCCGCAGCCATGCGGGAGATTTTATTCCCGACGCTTCCTCCGAAGAAAATCTAACGATGAATTTGGGCGACAAGTTTGCGACTACACTCGGTGCGCGCTACCGCTTCAACGAAGTCGTCAGTCTCGACTACAGCTATGAGTGGGCCTTTAAGGGAAAAGACGTCTACACGGGATCGCGCTCTGACAGCGACTACTCGTACTTGAGCGACGGCACTGATCAAAGAACCGAGATTCTCACCGTCATGGCGACCTTTTCGACCGTTCCGCTTTTTCTTTCGGGCCGGTTCGCTGCGCCCGGAGATTTTATCTTGAGCTGGAACCAGCCGATTCGAGGAAAAAACTCGATGATCGCGCCCTTTGGAACCGCGGAGCTTGCGCTCTATTTTTAAAGCGGTTACCACGATCTCATGACCCAAGAGACTGCTAAAACACCGAGTGCTCCATCCAACTGGATTCGCAGCCGTGACCTAGACACAGTACGAATCGGCACTGCCTGGATTTTTGCCGTACTATTGATTATGTCGGCGCGAGAGTACCCGACCTGGCCGGGCATCACGCTTTGCTTTGTCGGAGCGACAATCCGCCTGTGGGCAAGTGGTTATATTCGCAAGGACACTCGCCCCGCCGTGGGTGGCCCCTACTCCTGGGTACGAAACCCTCTCTATCTCGGCACCTACCTCATGGCGGTGGGCGCGGCGCTTTCGATTGGCAACTATGGCCTCACGGTTGCGTGTTCCATCGTTTTTGCGGTGATTTATCACTTCGTCATTTTGAAAGAAGAAAAGAAACTCGAAGAAATTTTTGGACCTGCCTACCTCAAATACTGCGCGCTCGTTCCGCGTTTTTTTCCGCGCCCATGGCCCGCCGGCCGAGACGCCCTACTTGAAATCAATCCCGAGTCTTCACACTTAAGCTACTCTTGGGAGCTGTCTCGCAAGAACAAGTTCTATGAAGCGCACGTCACTTGGGTTGCTCTGATCGGAATGATTTCGCTCGTCGCGTTTCTTTGGCAACGTTTTGGCTCAAATGCCTGAACCTTCTTGGGTCGCGATCGCGAATTTTTCGGCTCCGGCTTTTTTTGCAAGATCCATCACCTGCACAGCCGACCCCAGCATCGCCTGACGATCCCCTTCCAAGACTACGAGCTTCGTTGCGGTTTGAGCGAGTGCTTGCACCAAAAGCGGGGTCATCTCTGACAATCGATCTGCAGAGATTTCACGCCCCTGCAACTTGACCCCGCCTCCCGCGAGCAATGTCACGATCACGCCCTCAGGCTGGCTGGACGACACCGACTGACTTGCCTTGGGCAGTTTCACTTCGACTCCCAGTTGCGACATCACGGAGCTTGTCACCATAAAGATGATCAGGAGCACCAAAAAGACATCCGTAAGCGGAGTGATATTGATTTCGGCGACAATCGGAGCGTCTGTTTCTTCGTCCGCATGAAAACCGGAACTTCCTCGCGCGCTCTGAGTCTTAAGCGCCACTTGAATCCCCGGACTGCGGCGGAGCCAGGAGTTCCGCGAGCTCCTCGCA
>CAMBEX010000086.1 GCA_945865865.1 Bdellovibrio sp. ZAP7 | reverse complement strand
CTTCATGGCGGAAAGATATGGGCTGATTCTGAGACCGGAAAAGGTTCTATCTTTTACGTTCGTTTGCCCGTGGCTTGAGCCCTTTGAATCAACCCACAAAATGCTGCAATACATAGTCGAGGGCTTCTTGTTTGCTCGTGATCTTGAGTTCTAGCGCGAGGTCTTCGACCGTTCGGAGAATTTGAGAAAATTTTGGACCCGGAGAGAAGCCCATCTGAATGAGGTCTTCTCCGGTGAGAAATTTTTTGGCGTCCATTCCAGGAGATTTCAAGAACTCAGCGTAGCGAGATTGTGCGAACTCGTAAAAGGCGAGATTTCCATCTGAGGCGATTGCCACCGCGCGGTGGAGCGCAAGCAGTTCGGCAAACTTCGGCTGGCGGATAAAACGCTGAAGTGTGGACTCCCGCATTTCAAACACTTCCCGAAACTTGGGCTGTTCTGTGATCAGTAGGCAGATCGAGTCGATCAGCTCTCCTGGCATCTTGAGTCGGTCAGAAATCTTTTGAACCAGCGCAAGATGAGCGGCAGTCAGGGCCTCGCTGTCGATCTTTTTGTTCGTCGCGGTTTTTCCAGCTTCATGCAGGAGCGTCGCCCATGCGACTGCCGAGGACCTCCGCGGACTTTGGCGCGAAAGCGCATCAAGAGCTTTGACGAGGTAGGTCCACATTCCGCCGGTAGGCTTGAAGTGCGAGATCTCGGGCAAGACCCACGGAAACAGCCCTGTCGATGAAAGAAGTCTGAAAGCCTCGGCGGGGTGCGAGCCCGTGAGCATGAGGGTGAGTTCATCACGAACGCGCTCACCGCTGATTTTTGTGATGAGACGGGCGTGCTGTTCGATCGCAAGCGCGGTATATTCTTCGAGTATAAAATTAAGTTCTGCCGAAAACCGCACCGCGCGAAGCAGTCGAAGAGCGTCCTCCTTGAAACGATGGGTGGGATTACCGATCGCGCAAATGGACTTTTCACGCAGAGCATTCATTCCCTCAACGGTGTCCAGAATGCGTGAGGTTTTGGGATCATAAAAAAGCGCGTTCACGGTAAAGTCTCGTCTTTGAGCGTCGTCCTCAGGGCTTGAAAAGACCACCTTTTCGGGATGCCTGTGGTCGCGGTAATCCAGGTCCTGTCTGAACGTGGCCACTTCGATCACCTGGTCGGGGTAAGGCACCCGAATCACCCCAAAAATTTTTCCGACAGTGACTGCATTTGTGAAAATTTCGCAGAGCTCGTCGGGGTTCGCGCTTGTTGCAATGTCGTGGTCCTTGGTCTCGCGGCCTAAAAGAAAATCACGGACGCTGCCGCCCACGACGTAAGCGATGTGCCCAGCGTGGTCGATTTTTTCAAGAACGTCTTTTACTGAAGCGGGCAGCGGAAATGGGCGATCAATCCGGATCCACTTCGAGGGGCTCGCCGTTGAGCTCGTAGATGCTTTTGATGACAGTGTCGGTTTCAAAGCGGTTTTGGGCTTTGGTTCCTTCGGTTTCTCGGACAGCGGCTTTTTTTTCACGGGCGAGGTTGCCTTTCGAATTTTTTGAGGTCGAAAGCTTTTTAGGTTGAGGCACGGAACTGGACTGAGTAAGCGGGCCGGCGTCGGTACTCTCGGCGACTGCGACCGGAGCACTTGAAATCGCGAGCAAAAATGTCAAAGCCCAAAGGTCAGTTCGGTTCACGTCACTAGAATATCAGAGGCGTCACGGCGAAGGCAACGTCGCTCAGACAGGGAGTAAAACTTAAAAGGCAGGACTCCTGGACGGCGCTCTACGTCCGGTCATCGCGGGAGCCGCAAGATTCCAGAGTGACTTGCCGGTGTTGATTCCAGCCCGCCCGCATTGAGTGATTAAGTGGGCCGGATCCAGGAGTTTGAGAAATTCTAGGCTGATGCGATAGGCATCTTGGGCAGATTCTGTGAGTCTTATGCAGGCATTTTTGAGCCCAAAGTCAAAGCTTGCGCGCGTCAGTTCCAGCATGGCCGAACTCGACTCTTTGGCCAACGCCTCAATTTCGGAGAGATCAAATTCTGCGAGTTTTACATATTCTGAAATTCCGCCCTCAACTGCCACAGGAAGAAGGCTCAGAGTCAGCCCACCGCGGGCGGCGATCGTATTGCATTCGGTCAAATGCTCACCGATGAGCGAGATGAGACGGTGGGTGTTTTTGAGGTTTTCGGCTCCTTGAATACTGGCGGCAGCTTTTGTGAGCCAGGCTTTAGGGTTGATCGCGTCACGGCTGAACTGAAGTCCTTGGGTGTCCTTTTGAGCCCTTTCACGAAGCTGGCGCAGATGTTCTGGCCCGATGCCGAGTTCTGGGCCCAGGGCAGCTAAGTAGTGGACCATAAATACCTGAGGCATAAATATTCCGGCCGAAGCGCTATTGATGACCGCACCTTTTGCTGGAGCCAGTAGGCCTTCGATGATTTTAGAAATTTCTCGTCGAATCTCGGAAAGCTGAAGGGTCCCATCACGAATTTCTTTTTCGAGCGCGGCCCTGAATTTTCCGGTTTGAAATCCGGCGCTCACACTCGCGTCTACGCCTACCGGAATCGCTGCCAACTCACAGCTCACACCCAAGCCCGCGCTGACAAAGGTGCCGACGTAATCCTCGTGACTTTTACACCCGGACGCATGCAAGCGATAAGTGCCGATCGAGGCTCCTGCATCATTGGCGACCTTGACTCCGGCGAGGCAGTACACCGCGATTTTTCCGCCAATATTGACGAGTTCGATACCCGCCTGCGCTCCGACACCCAAGATCACGTTGGCCGAACCGCCGACCCCGTGTCCCTCTTCGAGGAGTACGACGGCCCTCGCGACGTGACTCACACCGTCTCGGATGCGAGCGAGTTGTTCGGGGAGTAACTGGATGCACTGGTTGGCGGCCTTCCAGGTTTCGTTGATCCCGGTCATCATGCAACTCTGTGCCGCGGTGGTGAGCTTGCTCAGGCGCATGTTGAGCCATTCGAGATTGGAAATGCTTTGTGGGATGTCAGAGGTCTGCGCGGTTGGGGCGCGTGCAAGTGTTTCTGCCGCTGTGTCACGGGGAGAAAGGAGGGCGCTCATGAGCAGGCAACTCAAAAGAGCTGCGGCATTCAGTGAGGTTTTGGCGCGGACCAACATCTTTAAGATTTTTACACCGGATACGCGGGTTGTCAGCCGTCTTATGCAGGAGACTTTTTTTCAAGTGGGAGAGCTTGAACGGGCGTCAGGATATTGCCGCTTTTTTTCCGGGTTCGCTCGCGTACCCTACTTAAAAAGGAAAAACGATTATGCGCAAAAATTTTAATTTATCTGCCTCTCTCGGAATGGGCGCAATAGCGGCGTGCTTAGCGTTTGCAGCGCCTTCATTCGCAGAAGACCAAGACATCTCTGGTGCAAAGCAGGAGATGATTCAGCACTTCGATGAAAGGATTGCCGATCTCAATAGCGCAAAATCCTGCATTCAGGCTGCGACGGATCGCGAAAGCCTAAAAAAGTGTCACAGTGCGCTTCACGCCAGCCATAAAGAAAAACACGCGGCCCAAAAAGAAAAGCACCAAGAAAAGCGCAAAGAAAAACTCGCCGAGCGAATCAAGAAGCTCGAGGCCGAGCGCACCAAGCTCGAACAGTAAGCGAGCTTACTTTCTGTTCAGTGCGATAAAAGCGCCGCCCAGAAGGCCCGCCTTGTTGTGGAGTTTTGAAACGGCAAGTTTTGGCATGAAGTCCATGCCTTTGCGACGGCGAAGTAAAAGCCGGTCCAGATGCACGCGAGTGGAGTCCATGAACAGGTCCGCAGCTTCGGCAAAACTTCCGGTGAACACGATGATGCGAGGGGCGTAAAGCACCACATAGTTGTGGATCGCGATGGCCATGTAGTGCGCGTATTCTTCAAATGCAGCCAGCGCGCGCGGATCGCCTTTTCTTGCGAGATTTGCAATGTCCTTTGCCATGTATTCAGGTTGAGCAAAGCGGGGTCGCGCGCGACGTGTGAAGTTTCGGCCTGATAAATAGGCTTCAGCGCAGCCCAGGTTTCCGCAACCACAGGGAGCGGAGTTGTCATTGTGATGAATGATGACATGACCCGCTTCGGGATGCATTCCGCGCCCGGCGCGTACGAGCTCTCCGCTCGCAATGATGCCGGTGCCAAGTCCCGTTCCTAGGGTGAGGATCATCGCGTCGTCGTACTTTTTGGCGGCACCCAACCAATGTTCGGCAAGCATTGCGGCGGCGGCATCGTTTTCAAGACGAACCGAAATTTTTATTTTTTTGGCGAGTAGTTTGGCCAGTGGAACCCGGCCCCATGTCCCCTTTTCACTTACGAAATTGGTGGGGTCGAGCAGGACTCCGTTTTTAGGGTCCAGAGGACCAGCCGACGCGATGCCGGCGCTTTTGATCGATGGATATTTTTTCAGGTAGTTTCGGCCGATTTGCGCGAGTTGTTCGATCACCGCGGCTTTTCCCTTTTCAAGCACGACGGGTACGCGGACCTCATCCAGTATTGTTCCGTTTGAGTCCACGACCCCTGCGTGGACCTTGGTCCCGCCTAGGTCATATGCCAAAACCAGTTGCGCTTTTTTTGCCATAAGACAGGGATCTACCACCTCAGGAGACTAAACTGAAGCGCACATTCGTCACTCAATTGACGATCATTTGCGCACAAAACCAGTGAGTTTCGATCGGTCATCGCTTTTTTGTGTCCAATCATCGTTGTACAATTGAGGTCTATGGAACGTTTCGGCTCATCTCGTCCTGTCCACATGCGCTCGGGTTCTCAGGGTTTTTCGGCCAGCTCATCCGGGGGGAGCGCCGAGAAAAACATGGCGGCCGAAGTGGGCAGCATTCTGATTTTCGCGGTGGCCGTATTTTCACTCTGCGCATTGTTTACTTACTCGCCCAATGATCCGGGATTTTTCAGCAACTCCAGGGAGCTCATCGAAAATTCTTGTGGTCGGGTGGGCGCCTATCTGGCTTCAGCGCTTTTGCAATGTTTTGGAATGGGCTCGTTTTTGTTTCCGGCGGCTTTGGGATTTATCGCGGCTACGGTCTACAAGCGCGAGGGATGGGTGAGATTAATCGGAACTCTGGGCGGCATGACGGTCGCCGTGATGTCGCTTACGGTTTTCTTGAGCCTGCAGTGGAAGTTTTGGCCCTTTAGCGGAACTTTGCTTCTCACGGGTGGGGCATTCGGTGACTGGGTCGCACAACATCTCACGGCGCAGTTCAATCCGCTGGGGTCTTCACTGGTTTCGCTCCTAGTGTTTTGTCTGGCGATCGCGCTTTCGACTCCCGTTAGCGTCGCGCGCCTGGGTGCAAAAATTTTGCGTTCTACTTGGAAAGTAGTCAGCGCCGTCGGCGTCTTTTGCGGAACCTATGGTTGGAAGGCCACCCGACTGCTCGGTACTTACCTGCTTTATCTGCTGGGACTTTTGGCCATGCGCCTGGCACACGGCGCGGGTGATGTGCTTCAAAAGATGATCGAGGGAGCGGCACGCCGTGCGCGCGAGCGACTTCAGGCGATGAAGGCCGCCGCTGAACGTAGGCGCGAGATTGAGGTGAGTTCAGACATTCCTGAAATCGATGAGTCATCGAGTGAGGCCCGCGAAACAGAAGAAGGTTCTGTTGCGCCCAAGACGTCTCGCACGATGATTCAACTTCCGCTTCCATCCGTTGAAATCGCCACATCGCCCGTGATTCCGTCGGAAGCCCCTAATGCTTTGCCCGAACTCGAAGGGGCGAGCGCAGTCATGGCTCCGATCGCATCACCTACGAGTCCAGATATTCTTCCGCACGAGCCTTCATCGGGTGGTGGCGCCGTCTCGGCTGCAGCGGGTGAGGGGGGGCAGAACAAGTCTTCGCGTTCACGCATCGCCTCTCGTCCGTCACGAAGAGGAAATTGGAAAGTTCCTTCGCTCGAGTTTTTAAGAAAGGCCCCGAAAATCGAATCGAGTGTGGATCGCGATAAGCTCCTGGAAAACTCGCAGATCTTAAAGCAAAAGTTTTTGGACTTCGGAATCGAAGGTGAGATTACCGCGGTTCGGCCGGGCCCTGTGATCACTCTCTATGAATTTAGACCTGGGCCGGGAGTCAAAGTTTCAAAGATCGCGTCCCTGGCCGACGATCTTTCGATGGCGCTTTCTGCGCAGAGTGTGCGCATTCTTGCACCCCTGCCAGGCAAGTCCGTGGTTGGAATCGAGATCCCAAGCGATAAGCGCGAGACTGTTTTTCTGCGCGAATTTCTTCAGCATGAAGATTTCAATGGACCGAGGTATTCGATTCCGGTCGTCATGGGCAAGGACATCGGCGGAGCACCCGTCTTGAGTGACATGGCTCGAATGCCGCATCTCTTGTGCGCCGGACAAACGGGATCGGGTAAGTCGGTTTTCATGAACGGGTTGATCTGCTCACTTCTTTATCGGTTTACTCCCGATGAGATGCGCATGATTCTCGTGGACCCGAAGTTCATCGAGTTTCGCGCTTATCAGGATATTCCCCATCTCTTACTTCCGGTCGTCGACGACCCCAAGAACGCAAGTACCGCGCTCAAATGGGCGGTTCGCGAGATGGAGCGGCGTTACCGAATCTTAGCGATGTTGGGCGCGCGCAATCTCGCGGGCTACAATCAAAAGGTTCAGGAAATGGGCGCAGAGGTGGTTCGCGATTTGCTCCTGGACGAAGAAAATCATCCTGAGGGTCTCGCGCAAATGTCAGGCGGCGATTGGATCCAGGCTTTTGAGCCTGACGATGTGGGTCAGCCCCGCATTGGCAAGTTGCCCTACATCGTCGTGATCATCGACGAGCTAGCGGATTTGATGATGATCGCGAGAAAGGAAGTCGAAGTCTCGATCGCGCGAATCGCCCAAAAAGCGCGCGCCGCCGGAATCCATCTGGTGATTGCGACGCAAAGACCATCGACTGATGTGGTGACGGGTCTGATCAAAGCCAATCTTCCTTCGCGTGTTTCGTTTCAGCTCGCAAGTTACATCGACTCCAAAACAATCTTGGACCGAGCCGGTGCTGAGCGGCTTTTGGGTAACGGCGACATGCTGTTTATTCCGCCGGGCGTATCGAGCGCGGTGCGTTTGCATGGAGCCTATGTGGACGATGGCGAGATCGAAAAAATTACTGCGTTTCTCCGATCGCAGGGTAAGCCGATTTACCGTGACGAGATTTTGGTCGACGAAGAGGGCGAGGAAAATGATGGTGACGACACCGAGGGCGATGATCCGCTCTTTCGGGATGCGGTCGAAATGGTCAGGGAGTCTCGCCACGCCTCAGCGAGTTATTTGCAGCGGCATTTCAAGATCGGCTACAACCGCGCAGCGCGAATGATTGAAACGATGGAAGAGCGCGGAATTGTGGGCCCTTCTGAAGGTGCGCGCCCGCGTGAAGTATTGATGCGCTAGCTGGAATTGTCTGAGTGCTAAAATTAGAAAGGCGGGAGTGCAGCGGATGGACCGCGCGCTCCCGCCTTCTTGTTTTCTGTTAACGCAGGCTTATTCGCCGAGCAGCTTGAGAGCCGCGCGGTAAAACTTCTTGCGATTGGATTGCGAAGCAATCGTGTAGCGCTGAATCAGATCATGGAGCTGAGGATCGCGTGCCGAAGCTGCAACCGCAGTAGCGCCGCCGTTGAGTAGAGCGGCCGGGGTTTTGACTTTTTTACCAGGAGTCGTCATGAAGCTGCGGAAGTCCGAGCGGATCGCGAGATTCGCGGCCTGGATATCTCCAGCGGCTACTTTAAGAAAGTTTGCGAGGGGTGCGACCTTTTCCCAAGGAAGGGGGGCGCGACCATGCTCGATGTTCGAGATGAACTGCACGGAGCACGCACAGGCCTTTGCCACTTCTGCTAGACCCAGCTTCTTGCCGAGGCGTGCGGTGCGAATCAAATCGCCCAAGGGACCGAAAGAACGTTGATCACTGGAACGGCCTTTCGGACGTCCGCGCTTGGTTTTGGAAGAAGATGTATTGCTCATAGTGCGCGGGTAAATAGCCCGTGTTGAGTGGTTTGCCAAGCGCTTCTTTGAACAATGATTAAATAATAATTTATGGCGAGGCATCGGACCGCGCTTTTTTAAATAACGCTTAGATTACCGATGCCTCGAAGTACCGTGCTTTAAATTCAGGTTGAACCGCTTCCGCCTTCGGAGTCCGTTTTTCGCTGTTTCCGCGAGGCTTCTCCGCCTTTTCTTCCAATTGCGGCCATGTGGTCTCTGTTTCTGGAAACCGTCTGTCCGCCTTTTCGGCCGATGTCTGCCATGTGTTGTTTGTTCTGCGAAACGGCCATCCCGCCCTTTCGAGCAACGGCTTGTCGCGTTTCAACGTCCATGGCAGCAGTGCCGCGGGCGCCCGAGCGGCGTTGAGCCGTTTCAAGCGTCGATGGGTCGCTCCTGAGCGGCATCACCTTCGCAGCGCCTGCCTGTACGGCGGGACCCATTCCGGCGGGTTGCTGTGGCTTGTTGACGGTATTCATCGCCTCACCGCGCATTTCCTGAGATTGCGGCTTGTCTTGGGCGGGTTCCTGAAATTTCGGTTTGTACTCGGCGTTATGCATAGGACCTCCTGCGGAGAGTTTGCTTCTCTTCTGCTGAAACCTGTTCACTGAGAGTGCTTGCTCCCTGTATTTATTAAATGACGTTTGATGATTAAACTGTGCAATCGCCAGGCCGCTCAAGCCGGGCGTCCATTGCGCGTGGCCCAGCGTTTTGTGGCGCATGTCTTGTAAGCAGTGCAGTCATGGCGACAAAAATGGTGAAGAGCACCGTATCAACGGAGGACCCAGAGCTGGCCAGCCGCTTCGATCGTGTCCTTGCGCAGACCGTCGAGGCGCTTGAGGAGGCAAACATTCACTACCTCTTTATCGGCGGAATCGCCTCCGGTGGACTGGGGCGACCGCGTTCGACGTTTGACATCGACGTCTTCGTACGGCCCGAAGAGGCTGAACTCACGCTGAGAGCGCTTGCTAAAAAGGGGTTTGATACCGAGAAGACTGATCCTGTTTGGCTCTACAAAGGATACAAAGAAAATATTTTGGTCGACATCATCTTCAAGTCAAAAGGGGAGATCTACCTGGACTCAGAGATGTATCAGCGAATCACGGTCGCAGAATTTCACGGTAAAAAATTGAGGCTCGTCTCCCCAGAAGATCTCGTCATTATCAAGGCGGCAGCTCACAGTGAACTGACTCCAGGGCACTGGCACGACGCCTTGGCAATCTTGTCCCACGCAAAAATCGATTGGGAATACCTTTTGCGGCGCGCCCGCAAGGCGCCCCGTCGCGTGTTGAGTCTGTTGATTTACGCTCAAGCGAGCGACATTTGGGTGCCCAATAACGTCGTGTCGCAGTTGTATCGTGAGCTCTTCGCGGAGACGGGGCAAACAGAGCCGCGGGCGACCGCAGTGACCGTACCTGTGACTCCTGTCCAGCCGAGCAATACGAGTTATGCGGAGGTTCCGACATTGAAGGACGGTCGGCAAGCGAGGGTAGTTTACATTTCTTCGGTACATTCACGAGAGGCTTATGCGGCGGCACACCTGCGCGAAGCACTTGCTGAGGACCCGCGAACCCATGAGCTGGATATTGAGGTTTTGCCCGGTGACGGAAAAATTCTTCTCAGGGGCGACGTGATCAATCGCGAGCGCATCAACATCGTGCTTGAGACGGCGCGTGAGCGGTGTCCAAGTCTTGCGATTGAAAGTCAGCTCCGGGTTTGCGAGCAGGGCGAGCCAATAGAGTCCGAGTTGCTGATATGATTCGAGTCGCAGCAGTCGGAGACATTCACTACGACAGCAATACACGAGACCACCTCGGACCTCAGTTTCGCGGTCTGGGGGAGCACGCCGATCTGCTTCTAATTGCAGGTGACCTGACTCAATCCGGAACGGCGGACGAAGCAAAGGCGTTGGCCGAGGATCTCCGCGCTTGCCCCATTCCAGTCGTTGCTGTGCTCGGCAATCATGACTATCACAGTGGGCAAGAGGCCAAAATTCGTTCAATTCTCGAGGCTGTCTCGGTGAATGTACTCGAAGGTGCGGCCTGTTGTTTTGATGTGCGCGGGCATCGCGTGGGGGTGGCTGGACTCAAAGGCTTTGGGGGTGGATTTTTTGGCGCTTGCTGCACGGAGTTCGGTGAGGCCGAGATGAAACAGTTTGCCCGTCACGCCAAGGACCAGGCGGAGATTTTGAAAAAAACCCTCGAAGACATTCGGGATGTCCCCTACCGTTTCGTACTTCTCCACTTTTCTCCTGTAGAGGAAACGCTCTTGGGGGAACGCCGCGAGATCTACCCATTTCTTGGAAGTTATCTCTTGGCGGAGGCGATCGATTCGGTGGGAGCGGATGGAGTTTTTCACGGCCACGCTCACAAGGGAAGCGAGCGCGGGGTGACTCCTGGGGGAGTGCCGGTGCGAAATGTGGCGTTACACGTGATCCGGCATGCTTATCATGTCTATACGTTTG
>CAMBEX010000085.1 GCA_945865865.1 Bdellovibrio sp. ZAP7 | reverse complement strand
CTCCCTGAGTACGGCCAGTGGCGAGAGGCAGGGAAACTCGGGGTTTTGAGCGGCGTCAAACAGTATGGATTTGATCTCGCGTGCCGAAGCACCCATACGCCCTTCGTAATAAGGGACGTTGATGTATTCGTCTTCGACCTTGTCCAGATTGCTTTTGAGAACCTTGCGGTCTTCGGCGGAAAGATTTGAGGGAAGCTCACCCGTATCGTAGAGTCGCGCCTTTTCAATTGGGGTAATGCTGGCCATGAGCGTACTCAAGCCTGGAGCAAAATTGATGCTGTTGGGTTTTTTGAGGCGAGTGAGCACGGCCCAAAGTGCCGCCGTCCACGCAAGGTGGGGGGATATGTGTTTTTCGCCAGCCACTTGCGGGAGCATGTCGGCGTAGATGGTTTTTTCCTTAGAAACCGAAGTCAAATAGGGCACACGGATGAGGTCGATTCGGCCCTTGAAACTCGTAAAATCAGGAAATTCCTTGAACCCATCCAATTGAAGTTCGTTTGTTGAGCCGAGCATCACCATATCCAAGTAAGCAATGCTGTTTCCGATATTGACGGACGCTGTTTCGCAGGCACCCAACAGATATTTGAAAGCATCCACGGGGCGTTTGAGGAGATCGCTGTATTCGATCATTCCACGGTTGCCCTCGGCCAGGTCTCCAGTGAGCGCAAAAAGATTGATATTGAGCAGCGTCGAAGGAAGTGAACCGATGCTCTTGTTGTAGGTGAGCATCTGGTATTGGGCGTCGACATGGACCTGAGGCTCGATGGTGACGAGTCCTCTTCGGTAGCGGCGCGCAAAATAAAATCGCTCGACTTGAACGTGCATGGCGACACGTTTGAAGTCACCGTTGTGCGCAAGCAGGAGCGCATCGGCGATCTGCTTGCAGCGATGGCAGAGTTCTCCGTTTCGAAGATAGGTGGGCATCGCATCCCAGGCTTCTCTCGCTGCTTTCTCGCTTCCAAGCAGCGTCTGTAAGAAATTAAAGCGGTTTTCGGCCGGCACAATCAGCAGAGGATGATCCCTGAGATCGCAATTGATCCGGGCAGCGACCTCGTCATCGGGAAGTTTTGCGTAGGTGTTGATGGGTTCTTTTTGTGCAGTGTAGGTGTTGAGTCCGATTCCACCCTTCGTGTAGCGTTCGATCGGAAAAACCCAATTAAATGTGTAGAGCGCGCCTTCTGGCTGGTGTGAATATTTTTCGAGTCCCGCCATCAACGAGTGGGCGATGGAACTTTTTGCGCTCCCGTTAGGGCCATGCAAAAGGATCAATCGATTATTGATTCCCTGGCGCGAAAAGGATTTAAGTGCGCGGTAAATCTGGGACTGAACTCGTTCTTGTCCAACGACTTGAGGGTCGGAGTCGGATTGTTTTTCAAAGACTTTGAATCGAAAAACGGATCCGCTCGAGCCGACCGGCTCTTTGCCAAAGTGGTCCATCATGTCGACCGAATACGTGGCCGAGCCGCGCGAGTGCCGTTTGGGATTTTCGGAAATCACACTCAGGTAATCATCGAAAGAAAGGATCCGTCGATTGGCGTCGAAATCCTTTTTGATCCGTTGATCCAGAAATTCCAGAGCGGATTTTCCTGTCGTCATGATGCTCCTTTGTGCGCGCCTTGCGCAAATATCTGGTCGGACTCTGTCCCTCCCTTGAGTTTAGCACGCACCTCTAGGCCTTTGGAATCATCCTCGTTTTCGCTTGCCGCGGCGGGCAGGCGGATTGACCTGCTGAATTCGGGGTGAATTCGGGTTGACCAGTGGATTTTCAACCGAGTTCACGGGGCCTGAAACGGCCAGGTAATCCACCAAGGCTTCTCTCATCAGTCCTGCGCCGTCACGCTTGATGCGTGATGCGGAAAGTTTCTCAATCGCAAATCCCATGTCGTCGCCCCCGTTGACCAAAAAGTCTGGGATCGCCAAGGTATAAGTCCGCTTGTCGTCGATGAGTTTTCCGTTGGAGAGGCGGACTTCAACGAGGCGGTTAAACTCCCAGGGATCGATTTTTTTGTTTTTGTTCAGGTCATTGGAGGGCGCACTGGATTCAAGCTTGATGAGTTTGAGCTTGAGTCCCGCTACCGGAAAAAATCCACGCGAGCCGCTCTGCGCGACGCGCAAAATGAGCTTGAGCTCCTTGCCGGTGACCGTCAAAACATTGATGGCGTTATCGAAAGGAAAAGCTCGAAAAACGGATTCGTAGGTGATGTCACCCTGCTCAAGGTTGGCGCGGATTCCACCGGGATTGGCGATCGCCGCCGTCGTGCCGGCCGCTTTTTTGAGTGCGTCGGTAATCAGGTTTCCCATTTCGGATTCACGCTGACGTTGGTGTTCGATCGGGCGCACGGCTTTTCCGACGACTTTGAGTTTCATTTCCTGCGTGCGTTTTTCGAGAGGTTTCAAAAATTCTTCGACTTGGCTGTCCGCATGGATCTTGGCGCCGTGAAAAACGGGAGTCACAAGCTTTCCGCGGCCTTTTTTGGGGGCGGGGCGATTGCCATTGCAGTCGCCTTGATTTTCAAAAACTTTTTCGCAAACCGGTACGGGGCCCTCAATGCGGGTCTGTGCCGTAAGCAGTTTTTTCTGCTTCCAGTCGTAGGTGAGGTACAGCAAGTTGTAATGCTGTCCTGATGCGCCAGCCTGAATGACGGGAACTCCTGTGATCCAGTGGTGAACAATTTGATGCGTGTGTCCTGCAACAACGGCATCCACGGTGCCTTTCGGAATTGAGCTGAGCAATTGCACGATCTCGTCGCTTGCCCCGCACTCAGCATCTTGAGTGCCGCCGGTGGGCTCGCTGAAAAGTTGGACGCCGCTATTTTCGTGTCGACTTCGGTCGCAGACCAGTCCGGCGTGGGCGAGTGCCACGACGATGTGCGCTCCCTGGTCGCGAAGTTTTTTTGCTTCTCGAAGGGTGGACGCTTTCAGGGCCGAAAACTCGAGATTGCGCACGTATTCGGGACGAGTCGTGACGGGAGTGGACTCTGTAGAAAGCCCAATGACACCGACCTTAAGCTTTCCTGAAATCAAGATCGTACTTGGGGCAAGGTTTTTTGGTGCCCAGGGCTTATGCGTCGCACGCTCGGTGATATTCGAAGAGAGATAAGGATAGTGCGCTTCAGTCATCCGTTTTTTGAGCGCTTCCTGTAGGTCTTGAGTGGAATCGCGTGCGGTTCGATCCGGGCCCGAAATGCCAAAGTCAAACTCGTGATTTCCAACCGCCGCAGCGTTGACTCCGATGAGATTGTAGAACTGAACGACGGGAGCTCCTTCATCGGCGTTGCTCTCGATGGTTCCCTGAAATTCATCTCCCGCGTCGAGCAAAATGAAGTTGTCCTGAAATACCGAACGCAAAAGTTTTACATGAGCCCCTAAGGTTGCAGCGCCTCCGGTGGTGTACGGCAGGGGATCGATGCCAGGTTTTTCGCGGGTCAAAGCACTCCGCGAAAAAAGCGCACCGTGAAAGTCATTGATGCCCATAATGGCAATCGTCTGCGTGGATCCTTCGGTGTCTGACCACGAAGTCCCGGAAAGGGGGCGCGGAAACTCAGGTGTGGAGGCGCAGGCCGTCGTTAAAACCGCCAAAACTAAGGCGTTCCGGAGGTGGGTGAGCGGTGCGGGCTTCAGAAGGCTCTTGAAAGTATGCATGTCAGCGATAGTGCATGGGGCGCGCGGGCAATTCAACTTGTACGTCAATAACTTGGCTTATTTTCGTGTATTCACTTTTTGAAATGCCTGGCTTAAACTTTCTGTGAGGAGATCACTATGCGTAGGATGCGCACCTGGTACATTCTTATTCCCGTCGCCGTTGTTGCTCTCGGGTTGGGCTTTTGGGTTCAGAGAAATCCATTCAGCATCAGCTTTGAAACGACTTCGCAAAAAAAGACGATGCGGTTTCCTGATTTCTCGATCGACACCGCTGTGAAGCGCGATGTCGCTTCGGTAGAAGGAACTGAAATTCCTCACGGTGCCGACACTGTGACGGATCCGCAAAATGATACTCAAATAACTTCGCAAAATCTGGCTGCGCCCTCAAAAGCGCTTCAAGACGATATCGCGCTGATGACTTCCACTCAGCTTGAACCACTCGTCAAGGGTCAGTGCTCATCGGTAGAGTTTCCTGGAGCGGGGCCTGCGGCAAGTTTGGTTTCTCGCGAGCAGTGGACCGGGGTGATGAAAGTTTTTCATCAGTCCAAGGCTGATCTGCTGAAGTGGCTGCAAAATCACAAAACAGATTTTTCCGAAAAGACTTTCGGGGTGATGGACAAGCAGATTCGCGGACTCATGATTCGTAGGCCTCCGACCGCCGAAGAGCCGGATCTCAGCTGGCGCGGTATTGCAGTCTGGGGTGTCGACAACGCAAACGCTCCTGTCGTTCGACTCGGGGGTGGTTTTGTTCAGCTCTTGAAGTCCGATCCGGCACGTGCCCGTTTTGAACTGACCCGTTTGGTCGCTCAGTCCTGGGCGCCTTGCGAACTCGAAAGAGTTCAGGCCGGATATGCGTGGGCTCCGTTGCTCAAATGCTTGAATGTGACTGAAGGCATCGAGGCTTGCGGTTCAGGAAAAATTTCAGAAGCTGGATGGGCGGTATCTTCGGCACTTGCTTTCGAAATCTCTCAGCCCGGTTGTAAGGTTCCAGCTTTGGCTGAGGATTCGATCAGCGGCTGCGTGAAAAACACGACGTATCGTGATTTGGCCAGTGTTACGGCCCCTGAGCAAACGACAAACGAGCCAGCCACAACAGACAGCGCAGAAATTTCTCCCAAGGAAGGGCAGTGAGTTATGAGCTCTAAAATCTGGTCTGCATTTGTGTTGATCACTGCTGGAGTGGCCTCCGGATTAATTGGATGTGTAGGAGCGCAGGCTCCGACCGCGGGGGTTGTCGAAGCTCTCGAGCAATTGGGTCAGCAAGGTTATGTCGAGGCTCTGGTTCAGTACTCGGGCCCGCATCAAAAATGGTCAGGCCCCGCACTTTTTGGCGTCCATATTTCAGCGAAAGAAGGACAGTTCGCTCAGATCACGGTGATGCCGGATATTGTTAAGTCCGGGTCAGCTCCCGCCACGCAGCCGGAAGTTGCGCCGCGGGCACCCGCATCGGTTCCCGAAAAAAAGACTGAGGGAGACCACGCCAACGCAGGGTCTTCGGATTCGGTCAATACATCACAAGCAAGCGCCATGATTGCAGCCAATATCACTCCCGAAGTTACCGCTGCTGCCGCAAAATACGCTCAGCAGACTCTCGGTGTTCAAGCGAGCGCGGCTTATAAGGCCAAACCCATGAGTGTGGAGCAGGCGCGTGAGAAGCTTGCGTACTTGGCTACTGAAGTTCAAGGCGAAGACGTGCCGACTCGCGGATGTCTTTCGCCCGTGCGAGTTCGTTTGGTGCGTGCTGATGGCTCAGTTCTCGAAAAAGAGGGCTGCCGTAGCTTGCGTGGCTGGCCGAAAACGGCAAGCGAACTCACAGCTGAGTTCATCTCCGCTGCGGTGAACGGGATTCAGGAGCCTGCTCCGATTCAAAAAGCTCCGAGTGAGCTTGCTGAAGGCCGCATGCCTGCGTCTGAACCCAAGGCAGAAGCCAAGATCGAAGCGAAAAACTGATCGCTGAGCGGTTGAGCTGGGTGTTTCGCGCTAGTTCCACTGAACTGAAACTTGCGCGATATTTTCTTCGGAGTTTTGGATTCGAATAAAGCCGTTTTGCCTTCCAAACTGAAAGACATCGCGAGTGACCTTCACGTCTTGAAGGCAGTAGTCGATGATCTTTTGAATCTCGCCCTTTTTCCACCACTCAACGGCCATGAGACCGTCTGCGGATTTTCCGGTGCCGAGCGTCCCGCGCGCGATGGTTTCGAGCTTTAAGAAGGGTTTTCGCGTGAGAGTCGCGATGTCATACATGATGTCAAAGACATCGAGGTTCTGAGTTTTGAGCCCGTAGGGCACCATGACTGGCAAATCGAAGCCACGAATGTTGTAACCGACGATCAGGCGCTCTTCGCAAAGTTCGATCAGCTTTTTGAGCTCATGCTCCTGGAAGCTTAAAAACGCGTCAGTCTTGCTGTCATAGGCGCATGCCACTGAGATGCCCAGCTTGTCGATGTGCTCCCAGCCGCCGACGTCTTGGACGAGCTGTTTGGTTTCGATATCGAGGACTAAAAAGTGGCGGTGTTTAAGAAATAGGCTCGATGGGACGACGTCGTCAGAAAAAGGGACACAACTGGCGTGACGCCAAAAGGACGGATTGAGTTTGATCCGAGTTGAGGGGGTGGACATCAGTTTTCTCCCAATGAATGCACCATCGTTCGGATGATTTTTGTTGTCAAGTCGAGCCGCTCAAGTCACTTTTTGCTTTATGCTTCCTCCCGCTCAAGTCGATGCCCCATCCGTAAGTCGCCTGTTGGAGCGGCGTTTTGATGAGTACCTAGATGATTTGCGGACACTGGTTCGCATTCCAAGCGTCAGCTTTCCGGGTTTTCCAGCATCCGAGGTCGCGAGATCTGCCGAGGCAGTAGCTGCGCTGCTTAAAAAGCGCGGGCTCGAAAATGTAGAAATCCTCAAGATTCCGGGCGCTCACCCCTATGTTTACGGTGAGAGACTCAAGGCACCGGGCAAACCCACTTTGTTGCTTTACGCGCATCATGATGTACAGCCGCCTGGCCGCGAGGAACTCTGGAAGTCCCCCCCCTTTGAGCCCACTTTACGAGAGGGGCCTGGAGGAATGAGACTTTTTGCCCGAGGCGCAGCCGATGACAAGGCCGGGATCATCGTCCACACCTCCGCGATTGCCACTTATCTTGAAGCCGCAGGCGAACTGCCTCTCAACGTCAAGGTGGTCATTGAGGGCGAAGAGGAAACCGGAAGCGAACACCTCTCGACGTTTTTAAAAACCTACCGCGAAAAGCTCCAGGCTGACGTTTTGGTTTTAACCGACACCTCCAATTTTGACTGTGGCGTCCCGGCACTCACCGTCGCACTTCGGGGTCTCGTGGGCGTTGGAATTGAAGTCAAAGCGATTTCCAAGACGGTTCATTCCGGAATGTGGGGCGGGCCAGTACCTGATGCGGCCATGGCGCTTTCTAAAATGCTCGCAAAGCTTGTGGACGAAAATGGCAGAATCGCCATTCCAGGAGTGTGGGAGCAGGTCAGGCCTCTTTCGAAAGAAGAAGAAGTCGAGCTCAACAAGATTCCCTACGACGAAGCCGAGTTTCGAAAACAATCCGGAATGGTTCCGGGTTCAGAGATTTTGCAGGAAGGTCCTAACCCTCTGTCTCAGATCTGGCGTTTTCCGAGCCTCACTGTGAATGCGTTACAGGCTTCGTCGCGCAAACAGGCCGGAAACGTTCTCAATGACAGTGCCTGGGCGCGCGTAACGATCCGGCTCGTTCCTGATATGGATCCCGACAAGGTGTTGCACCAACTCGAGTCGTATCTGCGGTCGATTACGCCGTGGGGACTTGAGGTTCAAATCACTCAAGACCGCGGGAGCGGACCCTGGTCGATCGATCCGCTGGCCAATCAAAAAAACAAACTTGCGTTTGCGGCGGCGAAATCCGCGATGCGCGAAGGTTATGGAGTGGAGCCGCTCTTAATGGGTTGTGGCGGGAGCATTCCGTTTGTGAAACCCTTTGCAGAGGCCTTAGGCGGAGCACCTGCGCTCTTGATTGGAGTTGAAGACCCTTACACCAACGCGCACGGTGAAAACGAAAGCCTCTTGGTTTCGGATCTCAAAAAAGCCTGTTTAAGCCAAATTTACCTGTTTTCAAAAATCGCTGATTCTTATCAGCCCACCCAGATGTGACACCCAGGGAGTCCAAAATGTCGGAAATCGAAAATATCAGTAAAGTCGAAACCGCCCTTCGTTCGCAGCGTGAGGCATGGCGTGAGGTGGTTGCACGCACCGCGCAGTATAGCGCGCGTGATCTCCCGCGTGAGGCTCCCAAGCGGATCTTGTTTTTCGGAGTGGGGAGCAGTCATTTTGCGGCAAGACTTTGCGCGTACGCTCTCTTGCGTGACAAGACTCGTATTCGCATTCCAATGATCGGTTGCTCAAGCCAGGCAATCGGTAAAGAAATTTTTCCACAACGCGGGGATTGGGCTTTTGCGTTCACTCATCGAGGTAGGACTCCGCTCACGCTTCAGGCTCTTGAAATATCCCGTAGAGCAGGCGCTTTTTGCGTGTTGGTATCTGGGCAGGGCACAGAGCTTCCGCCTGAGTCGGTGATGCAGGCGCCTGATTTGGTTCTGCATACTTCTCCGCTTGAAAAAGTGGATCCGCATACCGTTTCGGTGACGAGTGCGATTTGTGCGGTGACGACACTTTTGTTGCCCGCGCGTGCTGCAGAGGAGTGGGACGCGCTGACCAGCGTGGGTGACCCCAATCTCGAAAATCTACGAAAGCGCGTGGGGCAGGGACCTTCGATCCTCTTGGGCGAGTGGGAAGGTGAATGGCTCGCGCGAGAAGGCGCGCTCAAGCTCATGGAAATCGCACGAGTCCAGGCGCGTGCTTTCAGTAGCGAAGAGTTTTTTCATGGCCCCGACAAGAGCATGGGGCCTGACCAGGGAATTTGGCACATTCAAATTCCAGAAGACGGTCGAACGCAGGACATCGCGCGCCTCAAGCCTCAACACGAAATCGGAATTTACGGTGGAAGCGCCCTCGCGTGGATTCCGGCGCTCGTTGAGCTTCAGTGGGCGGCACTTGCGGTAGCCCTCAATCGTGGCGTCGATCCCGACGGCACTCCTATTTAGTAGGGGCTAAATTAAATTCGGGAGAAACGGGCTTATCGGAGAGTTCTGCGACGGGTCCACTGTCTGGGGATGAGCCGGTGTCACCCACCAATCGAACGATACTGTTTTCGTAGCGTCCGAGATGAGTGTTTGCCGTCTCAAAAGCCTCTTGTGCTTTTTTGAGTCCTTTTCCGATTTCTTCAAACTTTTTCTCAAAGTGCTCGAAGTGACGGCGCGCTTTTTTAACGTCCTCGATGGTCTTTTCTACGCCTCGGGCCATGTCGTAATACTCTTGAGCCATCGCGACCGAGCGCAGGCCAATGACAAGTGTATTGGGTGATACCGGATAGACTTTGAGCTTATTGAGGTCTTCAAAAAGCTTTCCGTTGCGAGTGACTTCAAAGTAGAGCGTCTCACTCGGCAGAAACAGCAATGCCATGTCGGTCGTGCCGTGATCAGGTCGGATATATTTGTCGGCGATCGACTTGGCTTGTTGCTTGATAATTTCAGCCAGAACTTTTCTTGCGCCCTCGAGCTCTGCAGGGTCTTGGCTCTCAAAAAGAGGCAAAACCTGCTCGCGAGGAAATTTGCTGTCGATCGGGAGAACCTGTCTCGCACAGCGAACAATCGCGTCCACGCGTTCAGGAGAGCCCGGAACGACGGTGTACTGGAGTTCAAACGAGCCCGTCGGAAGAAAATCGGCCAGCAGTCTTTCGAGGGTCGCTTCACCGAAGCCGCCACGAAGATGCGGAAGTTTGAGGAGTTGATTGAGATCCGAGATGGACTGACCGACCGTATTGAGTGAGGCCAGTTTGAGTTCGGCAGCCATGAGATGCTCTTGAACCTTTTCGAAATGCTTGAATCCTTCTTTGAGGTTTTCGTTCAATTTGGTTTCGACGCTTTGGCCGATGACATCGAGGCGTCCGCCCACCTGTTTTTCGAGGGATTGAAATTTGATTTCGAGTGCATGGGTAGTTTTGAGCAAACCGTCTTGGAGTTCCTGGCGTCCCTGGGCGAGGGTTCGGTCCATGCGCTCCTGGGTTTCGAGAAAGTGCCTGCCGAGACCTGTGGCGAGGGCCTCTCGGCTTTCTGCAGAGCCCCGGGCCATACGTTCATTCAAGTCGAGGAGGGGTTTGTGGAGCAGCTCTGAAAGGTTGGCTTGGGTTTGGCTGATGACTTGGGGCGCAAGCTCGCTGCTGAGTCGAGAAAGTTGAGAACGCAGCCAAAAAAACAGCCCGATGAGGGCTGAAAACACCGCGCACAGTCCCAGGGCGATGACGAAAATTTCAGGCATAGGCTCTCCTTTTGAAAATTGCTCGATTCGTAGCACGAGCGATATTGCCTGACAATCTTGGTCATTGTACTGTCGAGCGGCTTATGGTCCGTCCAGGTGTCTCTCAAGTACAAAGTAGGAGACTTTTCTCGAACGCTTTTCTCGAGAAGTTTACTCACGTGCATCCGATCACGCCCATTTTACTGTGGGGGCCGGTGGTCTCCGTGCTTTTGTACCGTGGGTTTTCGGGGGGTCAGCTGGGAGTAGCGGTGGTCCTGGCCTGGGTTTTAGGCGGAATACTGACATGGTCCCTGGCAGAATACCTGATTCACCGTTTTGTTTTTCATTTCGTGGCGCGCCGGCTTTTCCTCAAACGCGTCGTGTACCTCTTTCACGGAATTCACCACGACCAGCCGGATGACCCCACGCGGCTGGTGATGCCGCCG
>CAMBEX010000084.1 GCA_945865865.1 Bdellovibrio sp. ZAP7 | reverse complement strand
AGGGCCCTTTCGCACGAGAGCCTCAAGCTGGGCAAAGTCCGGTAGAAATCCGTTTTCTTCCTTGAGCTGAAAATGCAACGGAACCCCGTCCGCAAAGATCGTCGATGAATGATAGACGGGGTAGCCCGGGTCTGGAACGAGGGTTGCCTCGCCTGGATTTACAAAGGCCAAGGGAATGTGTGCGATTCCCTCTTTGGATCCAATGAGCGCGAGAACTTCGTTTTCCGGATTCAGCGTCACGCCAAATCGTTTTTCGTACCAACGAGCAACAGCCCTGCGAAATTCGATCATTCCCCAGTAAGAGGGGTACTGATGATTTTCCGGCTTGCGTGCCGCGGCGGCGAGTCGGTCAATAATGAAGTCGGGCGTCGGAAGGTCGGGGTCACCGATTCCTAGCGCGAACAACTTTCGGCCCTTTTTAATCTCCTCCTGCTTGATCTGATCAATTCGCGCAAATAGGTAGGGGGGAAGCTGAGTCAGCCTCTGGGTGAGTTCAAACATGAAGCGTCTCCGAGTAAAAAGTTTCCATCGAAAAAAGACCTGACGTCGCTGACCCGCGTTTTTTAGCAAGCCAAAGCGCGACATCAATCGCGCCGCGAGCAAAAAGAGATCGGTCTTGCGCGTGGTGTGAAAACGAAATTCGATCCGCAGGCCCGAAAAAGCTGACTTCGTGGTCCCCGATCACTTCGCCAGCGCGAATGCTGTGAATAGGGGTTTCGGTGAACCCATCGTCTAGCGCGGATTTCAGCATGAGCGCGGTTCCGCTTGGGGCATCTTTTTTGTGAATATGATGAGTCTCAATGATGACCGGAGAATATCCGAGCCGTTGCAGCGCCAAGCCCGAAGTTTTCAGAATCTGCTGAAGGGCAAGTACGCCAAGAGAAAAGTTTGATGAGCGCAGGACAAGAGTAGATTGCGCCAAATTTTCGAGCACAAGTAATTGCTCTGCTGACCAGCCCGTGCTTCCGATGACAAAGGCGGGGAGTTTTTTCTGATTGGCCAAGCGAGACTTTGCTGTCCCGATAAATTTTACGACGGCTTCGGGTTGTGAGAAATCAATCACCACGTCCGCACTCAGAAGTGCGCTGCTCAGAGATTCAAGGTCGGCGCTTCCGGCTCCTGTCGCGAGGACCGCCTGAGAGCCGTAGTCCGCCTGAATAAGTTGGGTCACCCATTGGCCCATTCTCCCGGACTTTCCAAGGAGCCCGATCTGAATCATAGCGTTCCGCCATTGGACTGCAGTCCGCAACGTGAAAGGCTCGCGAGCAATTTACTCTCAGAGCCGCTCGAGAGCGGTGCGAGTGGCGGCCGTAGCCCAGAGTCACACAGGCCTACAAACTTCATGGCAGCCTTGATGGGGCCGGGGTTGGATTCGACAAAAAGGTCCCTAAAAAGAGGGTAAAATCTCCGGTGAATTTCCATGGCGGCGCTAACGTTTCCTGTTTCCCACGCCCTTTGAAGGGCCACCATGGCCCGAGGAAACAAATTGCTGGCTACAGAAATCACGCCGCAACCCCCAGCCGAAAGCAGCGGAAGATAGGTGGCATCGTCGCCTGAGAGAACATCCATTTTTACGCCCGCGAAAGCGAGTTGTTCGATGATCTCGCTTGAGATCGCGGTGTTTCCGGTGGCTTCTTTGATTGCGCGAATATTTGGGTGTGAGGCGAGTCTTGTCACGGTTTCTGGCGCCAGGCTCACGCCGGTCCGACCCGGGACATTGTAGAGTACGACAGGGCAAGAAACCTTGTCGGCGATCGCGCGGTAGTGCAATTCGAGTCCGGACTGCGAAGGCTTATTATAATACGGGGTAACGACCAAGATTCCGTCTACTCCAAGGCTTGATGCCCAAGCTGAAAGGGCGATCGACTCGGCGGTGTCGTTGGATCCGGTCCCGGCCACGATCTGAACCGAAGTTCCGACGAGTTCTTTTTTTGTAAACTCGATCAACTGCTTTTTCTCAGCGAGAGAAAGTGTGGGGGATTCTCCGGTAGTGCCGCAGGGAATGACGCCCGCGACTTGAGCAGATTCCTGATCTTCCAAAAGGGTCTTAAACGCAGCCCAGTCGATTTCTCTGTTGGGGGTGAAGGGTGTAATCAGTGCGGTCCATACGCCACGCATAGGTCAGTCCAGTTCGTGTTCTCCGCGAATCAGGTCCTTGTAGGTCTCGCGTTCGCGGATAATGGTGAAGTCGCCGTCTTGGACCAGAACTTCGGCTGGGCGCGGGCGACTGTTGTAGGTGCTGCTCATGCTAAATCCATATGCCCCAGCGGACAAAATGGCCAGATGATCTCCGGCCTGAATTTGTTTCGAAATGGCGCGCCCACTGGCCAGGCAATCGCCGCTTTCGCAAACAGGTCCGACGACGTCCGTCTTTACGCGAGTTCCACGACCCTTTTTTTGGTCAAGCGGGACGACTTCGTGGTGACTTCCGTAGAGGGCGGGCCGCAGCAGATCGTTCATTGCCGCATCAACGATTAAGAAGTCTTTTCCGGGACGGTGCTTTCGATAGAGTGCTTGAGTCAAGAGCACGCCGGCGTTTCCGGAGAGTGCGCGGCCGGGTTCTAGGAGTATTCGCAGTGGCTTGTTGCGATCTCGAGCGATGGGAGAGCCGGGGCCGAAGTGTTTAAGAATGGTTTTGCAGTAATCTTTGATGCTCGGTGGGGTTTCGTCTTTATAGGCGATTCCAAGTCCGCCTCCCAAGTCCACAAACTCAAGCGGCTCCCGCAGGCGCGGCTCGATTTCGCGAATGACCTGGGCAACGCGGGCAAAGGCATCTGACAGAGGAGCGAGGGAGAGAAGCTGGCTGCCAATGTGTGAGCTGATTCCGCAGATTCTGACGTTGGGTAATTTTTCGGCATGGGCTGCGACGTGCAAAACCTCAGAGCGGGTCATTCCAAATTTATTTTTTTTGAGACCTGTAGAAATGTACGGATGTGTTTTTGGGTTTACGTCCGGATTGAATCTCAGTGCGACGCGCGCTCGGACCGACAAGGAGCGCGCAACTTCCTGCAATGCGTGGAGCTCCTCAACGGATTCCACGTTGATGGAGTAAATGCCGCGAGAGCCGTATCTGAGGGCGCTAGCCAGTTCGTCGCGGGTTTTTCCGACGCCAGAAAACAAAACCTTCTCTGCCGGGACTCCGGCCCTTTTCGCACGAAACAGCTCACCGCCGGAAACCAGATCAAGCCCCGCACCCTCTTTATTCAGGAGTTTAAGGATTGAAATATTCGAACAGGATTTTGCCGCAAAACAAATCAGATGATCGACGTCCTTGAGTCCCGCTCGCAACTCCCGAAGCGGGGTCAAAAACCCCTTTGCAGAGTAGACGTATGCGGGGGTTCCAACTCGCGTCGCAATCTCGCTGAGTGAAACGCCGTCCACATAAAGTGAACCTCTGCGGTACTTAAAAAAATCGAGAGGGCGGCTCATTCTTTTTTGCCGGGCGATGGGCTCGGGTTCGGGTCAGCCTTGAGAGCGGACTCTAGCCGCTCTGACTGTTCGCCCGTAACAGCAAGCGGAGGAAGGGGTGGACCTTTTACGCCACAAGCGGATGCCATCTGGACAGCCGCCACGCCGGCAAGCAAAGTGAGTTGAATTTTTTTGGGCCATGCCGCTGGATTGAGTCGCGCATTCATATGGATCAAAACTTTAGCATAATGCCCGCGCCGATCATATCGAGGCCGAGGTCAAATCTCGCGTCCCAATTTGGGCCCACGCGAAAATTAAGACCAATACCAAGCGCCGGAGCGAAGTTGTCCAAGAGCGCGATTGAAGGGACAGTGTCTTCGCTAGAAATCGCGGAGGTCACCGTGTTTTTGACTAACCCCGCATAAGCAAATGCGCCGAGGCTTTCACCGAGGAGAATATTATAGCGGCCGATGGCTGTGAAGGGAACGACGGTGAAGGCATCTCCGGCATCTGCATAATTAAGGATTTTATAGAGCGCCAGTCCCGCCTCAACGCTGATGCTGTCTTGGATTTGGGGCTGCTTCAGCCAGAGAAGCTTGGAGGTGACCCATGTCCAGCGCACTCCGCCGCCCGCTGAATACCCTGCGCCGCCATCGGCATTTAAGTTCCGAAAATAGCCAAATTGAGCGCTTACGGCTTGATCATTCACTTCGAGCGGAAAAATTTCATCAACGACGAGCTCTTTGAATTCGCGGTCTTCATCTTCATCTGAATCAAAAGCCGGCGCCTGCGAGGGCTCCTCGCCAGCGCGGACGCTTTCTACGGCCCCGGTAGGAGGCTGCGAACCTTCGACGTCGAGTTCAGGATCGTATTTTAGGTTCTCTTGGACCTCGAGCTCCTTTACGTCTGATTTTTCAGTCTCTGTAAGCGGAGGTGGGGGAATCACACTTGAGTTTCGGCGCTTCTCGAGAACCCGATAATTGGCGTCATTCTCTAGCGAGAGTGCAGCCCCGTACCACTTGACGACTGTCGCCGCGATCCGACTTCCAGCGGGATACTGTCTTAAGACCCGCAGGGCGGCGACAGGATCAGTTTCTTTTTTTAAGAGCAGGACTTTTCCTACCCGAGGTAAATCTGGAGTCGTACATTCTAGCAGATAAATTCTTGCAGAGGCAGTGGCGCCCAAAACTTTGGCCGAGTATTCGCGCACCTCGATCGGCGAAAAGATCTCAATAGGTTGAGGGGTTGGTTCATTGGCGGGCTCGCTTGAAAGTGTTGGACTTGGCGAATCCACAGGCTCGCTAGCGGGTTCTTGGGTGCTGAATGTTTCTGGCTGTTCAGTCGGGACGACCGACCCGTCTTCTTCAGCGGCGCAAAGAACGGGGGTGATCACTAAAAGCAGACAGGACAGGAGTAAGTTTCGGCAATTGTGTGATGTGGAGAATTGGGCTTTGTGCCTGTATCTGCGCGTGAATATAATCGAGGGCAATGATGAGTTGGTTTCAAGGTCCATTTCGGTGCGCCCCGAGGGCGAGATCCAGTGTAAATCGCTTTCTGGCAAGTGTCGAGCTGCTCGGGGGTTTGCTGATTTTTGTATCGGCGACGATTACTTTGGCTGCAACTGGAGAATCAAATTCTCGCCGTTCCGAGGCGCGACTTCTTTTTGAACAGAAGAAATGGGCTGAGGCGGTCGTCATCTTGAGACCGGTATTCAAGGCTCAACCCACGGCAAGAGATGTGGGGATGGACCTTTCGCGGGCTCTGCTTTTCTCGGGGCGCCGAGAAGAGGCTCTCTCGGTACTTCAAGAAATGGCAGCCGGAGCGTCGGGCACGAGGCGCGAACATATTCTTCGCCGAGCGCAGGTGGCTTCTCGTCAGTTTTTAACGGCGGAGACGCAGAAGCTTTACCAGGAAGGCCTAAACTTCATGTGGGCGCGAAAGTTTAAGCAGGCCCGTGAGCAGCTGGAGCTTGCACTGAGCGCGGAGTCCGACAACGTGGAAATTTTGACTCGTCAGGGCCAGTGCCTTGCCATGGAAGGTGAGGCCGATAGTGCCGCCGAGGTTTTCCGAAGAGCCCGTAGGCTTGCCCCGGCCGAGCCGGCAATTCGAATGTGGCTAGGGAGAATGTTGCATCTTCGCGGAGAGCTTGCCGAAGCAGTAACAGAGATCCAGGCGGGAAGAGCCGGACTGCCCTTATCTGAGGCGGCCCCCGTTTGGCTTGCTGATGCCATGGTGTCCACGGGTAAGCGCGAGCAGGCCATCGCACTTCTAGAGGCGGATGTTCAAAAAAATCCAATGCATGTGCAAAGCCTTCTAGCACTTGCCAGGCTTTATCTTTTCTCACCGGCTTTGCCACTTGTCAGTGATGGGGCGGCCCTAGGTGATGAGGTCCAGCCGGCCGTTAAGGACGCTCCCGGCGGGGGGCTTTGGCAGGCACGCAAAAAGCTTCAGCTCGCGACGAGTCGGCTGGGCGAATATCGCCTGATTCAACACGGACGAAATGAAGGTGAACTCGGACTGGTCCTGCGTACGGACACGGAAACTCAGGCGTCCATAACGGAGCTTTCCAGTAAAGTGGAGTCCCAGATCCAGCAAGCGCGTTCTCGGCGTGAATAATGAAAAAAACCCTGGAGTATTAAGGGTTTTTTTTCAAATTAGAATTTCGTCAGTTTTTTGCCGTCAGTTGCTTGACTAAGGCAATGGGAACAACCTATGACCAAAGAAACATCAGTGGTGGTGGGTTTGAAGTCAGGGGGTCTGCGTGAGCAGTCAAAAGATTTTTATCGCAGTTGCTGGAAACATCGGTACCGGCAAGACAACTCTGACTCAGATGCTTTCCAGCCGTTTCGGTTGGCAACCTCATTTTGAGTGCGTCGCTGAAAATCCCTATCTAGCGGATTTTTATGCAGACATGAACCGATGGTCTTTTCCGCTCCAGGTTTTTTTCCTAAACAAGAGGTTTTGCGCCCATCAAGAGGTGACTCAAGGCACTGACAGCGCAATTCAAGATCGCAGCATTTACGAAGACGCCAATATTTTTGCGCGAAATCTTTATGAACAAGGGCAGATGGAAGAGCGGGACTACCAGAACTATCTGGAGCTTTATACCACCATGTCCGGGTATTTGACGCCCCCTGACCTGGTCATCTACCTCAAGAAGTCGCTGCCTAGGCTCAAAGAACAAATCGCCCTTCGAGGACGGGATTACGAAAAGGCGATTCCTGACGAATATCTGTCAAACCTGACCAAGTATTACGACGACTGGATGGTCCGTTATGACCTCGGAAAAAAGTTAGTCATTCCGAGCGACGAGCTGGATTTCGTCAATAATCCACAGGACTTCGAGGGAATCGTGGATCAGATCATCAGCACGCTGGATCAGCGCGATCTGTTTTTTGAGAAGAGACCGCAGATCTCCGCGATATCCGGTTAAACACAAAAAAGTTAAAGTCATCACCGGGAGCTTCCGACAACGGGTCAGGAGATTCTCGTATCATGAAGCTTACATCCAGGCATTTAGCCCTCATGTTGGCGCTGACACTCGGTGCGTGTTCGTCAACCCAGACGGAAGAGCAGAGCTCTGACGAGGTTGCTGAGCTTTCCGCAGACGCACCTGCCGAAGAGGCAAATACTGACGCCGTTCCGGAGTCGAGTCCAGAACTCCAGGCAGAGCCGGCCGTTTCTGATTCAAGTGAATCCCCGATCGCTCAGGCTCAAGCGGCCGAACCAGTCCAGCCCGCTTCGCCGACACAAGTGGCAGAGCCAGGCACTTACAGAGCCGTTGAAGGCGATACGCTGATGAAGATCGCCTTCGAAAACTACGGAAACATTTTTCTGTGGAAAAAGATCTTTGAAGAAAATCGGGATGTAATCGGCAATCCCAATGTGATCAGTCCCGGCACCGTATTAAAGCTCTCTGCACACGAGTCTGTTGCGGTGTCTAGAAATGGGGAAAAATACTTAATCCAGAGCGGCGATACGCTTGGAAAAATTTCAAACAAGGTTTACGGGAAGTCATCGGAGTGGCGCAAAATTTGGGACAATAATCGGGAGCTGATTCGCGACCCAAACAAGATCTACGCGGGATTTTACCTTTATTATTTGTCGAATCCAAACGACCAACCAGAAGTATCTCCGCAACCCGTCGCTCAAACACCCCAAGAGTCTCAGGAGCCAGTTACGCCCGCGGCACCTGTCAGCGAACCAGCCGCCGCTGTCGTCGACGCGCAGCCTGTGCAAGAGACTGCGACGACCGAAGGATCTCGGGTTGAGACTGACGGCGAAGAAGAGATCGTTGAAGCTGCGCCACCACCGCAGGAAAATCTCGACGAGGCGGATCGAGAGCCAGCTGAAGTCATTCCAGATAGCCCGTGAGTCGTGCGGAACTAAAATTAAAAAGGCCGGGCCCTTGCGGGTCCGGCCTTTTTTTTGAGTAATTAATTCTGTCGAGCCTTAGTTGCGCTTGAAGCTCGTCAGAGACATGGTGATGTCTCCAAACTGGGTAGCCATAATTTGTTTTACTCCGCCGTCCATTGCGGTGTCGGTGGGGTTTGCCCACAGTTCGATCTTAGAAACCTGTTTGCTCTTGGCGACGATGTGAACGGTCTTAAAGGTGCCGGCAGGGACGGTGACTTCAGCGAAGTCCTGAGAAATGACTTCGATCTTGTCGTCAGGCATCTGCATTTCCTGACCATTTCTGAGGACCTTCAGGATTTTTGCATCCGCGCGGTTAATCAGCATGTCGATGAGTTCTTTTTGGCCGCTGAGGTTCATCTCCTGATGTACCCAAATAGCGCCGCCTTCTTCTTTAGCAACGGACTTTACCGAGGTTCCCATTTTTCCGAAGAAGCCCATCTCAACATCGTAGGACATGGTGTCGCCCACTTTCCAGTTGATGAGATTGAGTGGAGTGACTTGAGCCAGAGCTTGCAGCTCAAGTTCGCCCAGTACAGGCGTCGAAGCTTTGGCGCTGACCGAAGCCATGCAGACCAAAGCGGCGGCAGTAGCGAACAATTTTGCGAAACTAAATTTTTTATTCATGATGCGCGGATCTCCTTTTTATTCCCGAATCTGTGTATCCTAGGCCAACAAGCGGGTAAGCTAACTTCAAAGGTCGCTCGGATGCAATCGACGATTAAGCCTCAAACTGTAATTCAATGCCGCGCCGCGCGTGCCTTTCGGGCAATAGCTATTGCCTCGTCTTGCGGAGTGATGCTCGTTCTCGCGTCTTGGGCGGGTGTGGGTTGCTCGCAAATTTCGCCGATGCCCGAGCCCACAGTCCAGGAGCGGATACGGGGAGATGGCGTGGCGGGCCTACGCTTGGCGCCGCAGCTCGAGTCGCGACTGATGCTCAAAAATGACCCCGAAGTTGTGAGATATCTCACCAAGCTGGCGGGCGAACTCATTGAGGCATCACCCGAACTGCACGGAAGTGATGTGAGCGTGACGCTCATGACAGACCGCAGGAGGCGCTGGGAAAGTTTTTCGCTTCCCGGAGTTCGAATCTACGTTTCTATCGGGCTTGCCCATGCTGCGACATTTGAAACTGAAATGGCCGCGGTGCTTGCGCTTGAGTTGGGGCATATTCAACGAAGAACGGTGAGTCGGCAGATCGAGCGCGGACAGAAGGGTTTTTTCGGACCCTCAGGAATATTCACATTTACTGATCAGGATCGCCTGGATGCCGTAGGGGATGCGGTCCAGATTCTTTATTTGGCAGGATTTGACCCGCGCGGGCTCGTGTCGCTCTTGACTCGCATGCAGGAAAACCCTGCTCGTTCCACGCTGGACCCCGGGCTTGTCGCTCGAATGTCTGTGCGCGCTCGCGACGAGATCGCGCGAAGCTCTCCGCTCATTAATCCCATTGTTAAAGGCATGGAGTTTGCGCGGATTCGGGCAAGGCTTCAAAAGCTATTATGAAGCAACTCTCGCAGGAGGTGAGAATCATGGTGGATCAACTGGCATTAGGCGAAGAGGATGTGGCACATTGGCTGCGCGGCGCCCGCGGAATGCGAGCCCCTCAGGCGATCGATTCCGTGACAAGACTTCCAGGAGACGCGAGCACGCGGCGTTACTACCGGATCTCATCCGGCCAAAAAACCTACATCGTAATGAAGATGGAGGAGTTTTCTAGCCAGGGGGATCAGCTTCCTTTTCTCGTAATGCAAAAGCATTTGATCGAGGCGGGGGTGGATGTTCCAAGAGTGTTTGATTGTGATCCTTCGCGGGGTTTTATTCTTTTGGAGGATCTCGGAGATGCGACCCTGCTGCGAAAGCTTCAGGACTGTTCGAGCGACGATATAGAGAGGCACCATTTCGAGCGCGTAATCGACGGGCTCGTCCACCTTCAAGTATACGCGTCGCCGGAGCGAAAGCCTGCGCAGATCGACGCGTTCAAGCTACGATTCGACCGCGAAAAGCTGATGTGGGAGATGAACTTTACCGTCGAGCACTTTTATGAACTCTATTTAAAGCGAAAGATTACGGACGCGCACAGACGGGTCATGCTCGAGGGGTTGGGAGAAATTTGCGAAACTCTAGCTCATGAACCCATGGTCTTGACTCATCGTGATTTTCACAGCCGAAACATCATGGCGAGCGGCGACAGACTCGTCATGATCGATTTTCAAGACGCAAGACTTGGCTGCGCCCAATATGACCTCGCGTCTCTCCTTAAGGACAGCTACTACCAGCTCGAGGAAGCGCAAATTCAACGCCTTGTGGATTACTACATCGCGCGCTACGAGGCGGTCTCGCAGAAAAACCTGGACCGTTCCAGATTTTTTGAGGTCTTTGATTTGATGGGCGTGCAAAGAAATTTCAAGGCAATCGGAAGTTTTGCGTCGTTTCTTAATCGGCGCGGCGATGCGACTTATCTCAAATTTATCGGTAATACGTTTGAGAACATTCGGCGCGCGCTCTTGAAATATCCAAGATACGCCGCACTTCGCGAGGTTCTGTTCCATTACTACTATTTCTAAGGCCATGCTGATGGCTGCAGGCCTAGGCACGCGTCTCAAGCCGTTTTCTGACGTTTTGCCGAAGCCACTGCTTCC
>CAMBEX010000083.1 GCA_945865865.1 Bdellovibrio sp. ZAP7 | reverse complement strand
ATTCGAAAATGGCTTACCGACAGTGCGCTCAGGACTCAGGCCGGTGAACGTGGGCGAAAATACGTATTGGAAAACCTGAGCTGGCAAGCAATATCACGCCTCTGGACTGAAACTTACCTCAGCCTGGACTCAATGCGTCCGTGAATTTGGCGTCGCGCTCAAGCTTGGGCAACACAAGCACAACAGAAGTGAGCAACCAAAAAAAGAAGGCAAACGTCTGGTTGTAGACTAAATAACCAACCGTCAGGGCGTAGCATTGCACCAAAGCCACTGCCAACGCGAGGTCACGGCAGAACGTCGTCCGTAGCGAAAAGGAAAGACGAGCCGTGGCCCAGATTAACGCCACTCTGAGTCCATACCAGAGAAAAAAACCGACGGCTCCGAGCTCAAGCATCACTCGACCGGGCTCCGGTTCAAAATTGACCGGAATCCGCTCGCCTCCCACGTTTCCAAGTTTCGGCCTCAACGCGACTACCGCCTGATGCGTCGCTCCCGCCCCGTAAGAGTCCACCCCTAAGAGACCCAAAAATCCGACCGGTTGAAGCAGAGTCCATTGAATTCTTTCAGCCATGGAGTCCGTGTTTTTTGTTCGATCCGAAAACGAATCGAATGCCGGCGCCAACATTGGAAGGCTGGCCAAAATCACCAAAATAAGCGGAAAAAAGGCCTTTTGAAAATATCCAGCCGCCTCTCGCGGATTACCGATGTACCTGACCACAAAAAACACGGCGCACACTATTAACATCGAAAAAGTGACGGCACGCGACCCGCTCATCATTGAAATACCCAGTAGCAACACCAGCTGGCCCAACGGCACCCACCAGCGCCTGGTCTTGAAGCCTTCAAACAAAATGGCCAAAATGGGTGGGGTCATTCCGGCGATATATGCGTAAAATCCCCCCAAGAAACTGAAGACCGAACTCACTCGGATATAGGCGGTCTCGTTATAAAAAGTGGGCGTGGCCAAACCCTCTGGCAATCCCGCGTTCAACCAGTGATCCAGCGGAGAAAAAAACTGAAGTACCGCAAACCCCGCCACGACGTACAGGGTCCTCAAAAAAACCTTCCAGAAGCGAATGAGCTCGTTCAACGATTCGAACACTTGAGGCGCCATCCAAAGCATGGGCGCATAAAAGAAATACATTTTGAATCCCAGTGCCCCGAGCACCACAGATCCCAATTTCGAGTTAAATGCCTGCAGGAAAACCCAAATGAGACTGAGCCAAAAGAACAGCCCTACAAACCGGGGCAATCGCTCCAGCTTTCTTTCTGAGAAATAGAACCGCAAATAGGCTCCGGCCAGGAGGGCGTCCTTGAGAAAATAAATCAAATCCGCACTGTCTGGAAAAACCCACTTTCTGAGAGCGCCATCGAACACCGCCAGAAAACACGCGCCCATGAACGCGGCTCTCCAATGGGTCGTACCCAAAACCGTCGCAATCAGTAGGATCGTAGCGGTCAGCACTCTTTCACTCTATCATCCAAGGTTGCTCAAAAAACATCAGCCTATTTATTGAGAACTGCCTTGAGCGCAAAGGCCGAAAGCACCATTCCGACCACGGAAGTCGTCAGGGAAATCACTGAAGTCACATCCGAGTCTATGACGGGCGTCCTGACCGGAATCATGATTACATCGCCGGGCTCAAGCGTAGGTGATCTCAGATTAGGAGTCTTTAAAATTAGCTCCAGATTTACAGAAATGATTTTCTCTCGCTCACCGCTTTGCCGCTTGATCGTGACATCACGGAGATCGGAACTCTGAATGACACCGCCCGAATAGGAAATGAGCGACAGCAGATCTGAATTTTTAGGAACGTGATGAACTCCCGACCGCGCCACCGCGCCCAGGAGACTTACCGGGACCAGCACCGCACCTGGAAAGGCGTTTCCAGAGACGTACTCTACCGACGGAATCAGGCCGGTCTTTTGAGTGTCCTCTTGAAGTCTCAGATCGACCGCATGAACCCAGGGCGACGCGCACATCCAGAACAGCTGCACGACCATCACCGCCGAGACGCAACTTTTATATCGAAAAGTCATCTACGCCGACCTCCCACTCCGGTGAGTCGTCAGCATAAACTGAACTCGCTCGACCGCATTGAAAAGCCGTGTCGCCAGGAGCGATGTTCGGGCTCGCTCGCTGTCACCTATTTGCTCGAGACATCGGGCAACGTCTCGCTGCTCGGTCAGACAACTTCGTGTGACCAAAATCTGCGAATCCGAAAGGGCTAAAAAATGCTGGGATTCGGCGTGATTGAGCACGCCTCCTAGGTGAACGATGATCAACTCATAGTGGCCGCGCAAATCCGAAAAAAGCTGACCCAGTTCTGCCCTGCGTTCAAACGGCAAGCGCCTTGAATCCTGTCCGCCCAGCGCGATATCCAATCCGGGACGCACCTGGGACCAAACGCTCGCAAAAGGAGAGTCTCCCTGGATCAAACCTTCTGCTAGGTCCCGCTTTTCGCCGGACAAACCAAAAATGAGCTGCGTGCGGCGGCACTTTCTGCTCAAATCCAACAGCAGTGTCTTTTTGCCCATCTTCGCTCCGCTCATTGCAAGATATGCGGCCAGATCAGGAAGATTTTTCTCGATAGAAACGCCAGCAACGGACAATACCTTCGCATCGGAAAAACGCGCCAGCACATGGTGAAACGGAAGCAGTTCGTCCAGATGCAATCCCATCGCACGATCCAAGGACTGGGTCACTCGATGGTAGGTGACGCTTTCAAGTACGGGCACCCCAAAACGTTTGAGTTGAGACTGGCCAACCACTACCGGACGGATCAAATCCCTCAGCGCCACAGCAAAAAGACCGAGCATTGCTCCCACCAATCCACCGACGAAAACCAGACGAAAAGGCGAGCTTACGTAGCGCGCGGAAAACAGCGTGGCCTCAAATAAAATTTTAAGCTTATCACTGCTCATGAGTCTTTCGACCTCAAGGTCCATGAGCTTCTGGGTCAGCCTGCCGATAGTCTGGTACTCCAGCTCCGCCTTGCGATCGAGGGTCTTGAGCTGAAGATCGAGGGCCGGTTTTTGCGAATGGGACTGGACCTGATCCTTCATGGCCAGTTGAGACGAGCGAATCAAAGAGAGGAGAACCTGATTTCGCTTGGTCAGTTGCTCCACCTGCTTGGCGAGTTGCAGCAGGTAAGACGAAGGCTTCTTTCCCGCATCCGCGATCCCGGAAGTAATCTGCGTCTCGAGCGAGGCGACTTGCGACTCCAGCAGTTTGAATCGATAAGAACGGGAACTGTAACCCTGCCTCAACATCGCGACACGCTCACTTCGAAGCCCCACGAGCTGAGCCTTCAGCGCATTGACTGCCTCGGCGTCGTCGATGGCCTGAACGGATGCCGGAACCCTGGATGTTTCCCCAAGTCGCAGCAGTTTTGAGAATTCCGCAACTTGTCTCGAATTCTGGCTGTACTCCAAACGCCAATCAAAAAGCTGCTTGGAGAGCGCGCCTAAGGTCGTCTCACTGAGACCTTCGGCTGTCATTCCCTTCAGCATTTCGATTTGCAGCTCGACCACTTGTTTTTCGGTTTCGCTGAGTTTTTCAATGACTCCCGCCAGCTGCCCCTCAAGAAAACCCTTGGCGGACTCGATCTCACGGCCATCGACTTCAGTCGTCCGCTGAACCGCGTACTCGGCCACGGCATTGACAAGATCCACCGAAATATATTTCCCCGGCGTTCTGAGCGAAATAATGATTTCGTCACTTTTTTTGTTGAGTCCCGGCATTTCCACCGTTGTGTTGTTCTTCAAATAGTCCGCGAGAACTTCACCGGCCGTGGGTCTGTTCGGATTCTCCGGGCGCAGAATTCGAGCGATGGCCGGACGATTGTCGCCTTCAAATACCGCACGTCCGTCAGGCATTCTTCTGAACTTCGGGATCAAAAAGCCGATCTGTTGATCGTACTCTTTGCTTGAGATCAATTGTTCGGCCGCAAATTGAAAAAACGCCGGGCTCCTGATCAAAGTCAAAACAGTTTGTGCTGCCCCCGAATCACGCTGCCCAAACCCAGCCTCTAACAGCGAACCGGCTCCCAAAAAATCCGCGGCACGACGATTGACTGAAGCCATGAGGCCCACGCTGGCCTCGTACTCCCTCACCTGAAAAAAGGAAGCAGCCATAACCGCAGCCAACGCAACGGTTGGCGCAAAAACCCAAGCCTTGCGTGCCCAGACCAGCTTGAGAAGTTGAACCAAATAGAATTCGTCACCGGACTCTGGCGTAGTGGGGCTTTGTTGCGTTTTTGCTTCGGATGACATTGCTTTTCTGACTCCGGCCAATAGAGGTTCTCTGATGAATTATCGGCGCAGATCCAACGAAGGCTTAACTCTTTGTAATCGCAGGGACAGAATTCCCAGGCAAGAATACTGAGTGCACGTCAATCAAAACAAACCCAAAGAATGAACTCAAGTCTGCCGCACATTCGACCGATAACCCCGGCCTAAAAATCACCGTGATTAGAGCGAACACCCTGTCCAACGGTTGATTTTTTGAGAACAAAAGTACGCGTCCTTGACGCTTACAGAAGGAGCGGCGGGAACACTGACTGTGTACTTTCCATGGGTCAATCCTGCGCCAAACGAACTCTCATAAATGAAACAAAGTCCAAAAGCCGCGCCGGCGCCAATCAAGGCTAAGCCTAAAACTCCGGGAAGCACGCAGCGCAAGAAGCAGGATTGACACGACGACATAGACAGAATCTCCGGTTATTGGATTTATTTTTCATTATGCACTCGCTGGCACGCCCCTTCCAACAGGATTTCTTAGTGCTTAGCCTCAGTGTGCTGTGTGTTACGTTAAAGTCAGGAGACTTTTTGCATGACTCAAGCAACGAACACGGGATCCAAGCCTGCCCGAGCTTACAAATATTACGACCTGGTGATGGCGTGCTTTGTCACCGTTTTACTTTGCTCAACTTTGATCGGCGCTTCGAAAATCACCACTGTCAACGGACTGACGTTTGGTGCCGGAATATTGTTTTTCCCTTTGAGTTATATTTTTGGAGACATCCTGACTGAGGTTTACGGTTACGCTCGGGCCCGCAAGGTGGTTTGGGCCGGTTTTACCGCGATGGCCTTCGCTTCTTTTATGGCCTGGTTTGTTGTCAAACTCCCTGCCGCTGAAGGCTATGCCAACCAGCAAGCTCTTGAGACCATTCTAGGTGCTACCCCTCGAATTGCGGGATCTTCGCTCCTGGCCTTTTTTTGCGGAGAATTTTGTAACTCCTACGTCCTGGCCAAACTCAAACTCAAAACTCAGGGACGCTTTTTATGGGTGCGCACAATTGGCTCTACGATCGTCGGTGAAGGCGTGGATTCACTGATCTTTTATCCATTGGCATTCTGGGGAGTCTGGTCCCAGGAGCTCGTGATCCAGGTCATGATAAGCAACTACCTTCTCAAGGTCCTTTGGGAAGTCGTCAATACGCCACTCACCTATCGGATTGTCGCGTTCTTGAAAAAGGCCGAAAATGAGGACTTTTTTGACCGCGAAACTCGGTTTACGCCTTTTTCACTCAAGACTTGAGAGACGGCCTCAAATCATAAAGAGGGGTCACCGCTAAATTAGAAATTGAATCGCCCGCCAAATTCCGTTAAATCCATCGGCGAACCAGCGCTCAATCTAAAACCTGCTGGTGTGAGCCCTAAGATTTGAAGGCACTCGGGCCAGAGAACCTTGGGGACATTGGAGTACAAATGGCAAACACTCGTAAATCCACAAAACGTGCAGGACAGGCAAAGAAACGCCAGACCCGCAATACCATCGTTCGAAGCGCTACCAAGACTGCGCTGAAAGAAGCCCTGACCTCCCTCAAGACCGGTGATGTGGCCAAGGTTAAGGAAGCCTACAAGAGTGCGGTTCGCGCGATCAGCAAGGCAGCCAGCAAAGGCGCAGTTCCCAAGGGACGTGCCGCTCGCAAGATCAGCCGCCTGACTTTGTTCCTTAAAAAGAAAATTCCAGCAGCACTCGCTCAAAAATAGTTTTCAGAAATGATTGATTTGAAAGCCCGCCTCCACACCCGTCAAGGTCTGGAGGCGGGCTTTTTTTATTTGAGAAGGTCACCTATTAGCAGAAGTCCGCCTGAGCGTTTCCAAAACCAGCGCACTCCAAACACCCAATGGAAGCTTTGGGGTTTGTTTCAGTGAAAAGTCCAAAGCCGCTAATCGTTCTTGAAGTTGAATGACCTCTTCGAGACTCCACACACGCGACCAACGCCTCAACTTTTCTTCTAAGAAGGAGTTCAGGCGCAATGTGCGTGATCGACCCAAAAACAGGGCTAAATGCCTCACATTCCAGGCCAGAAGTCCTAAGAGAGGGAGCGAGTCTTCGGGACTCATTGAAAGCGCCTCAGCGAACTCCAAAGAGCGCTTGAGATTGCGCTGACCTAGAAATGCCTCCAGAAATTCATCGGCGCCCCCTTGTGGTCCAAAGTCGCCCAACAAGACATCCCGCGCCAACTGAGGATCTGCATCCAACGCCCCAGCCTCCAATGCAATTGAATACTTGGCAAGCTCCTGGTCCACGAGGTCCAGGCACCAGGACTCCAGAGTCGTCAGCTGGGCTGTGATTTCTGGAGAAACCGTCAATCCCCGAGCCTTTGCCAAATACCCGATCCAAGACTCTCGCTCGCGCTCAGGAACCTCCTCGCAGTTTACGACTGCCGCTCGTTCCATCAACACTTTGGAAAACTTTTTTCGGCCATCCAGGTCCTTGGCTAAAAACACGCAAACGCTTGCAAGCGAATCCTTCGATGTCGGCCCGCCCAAGAGCGGTGAGATTTCCTCGATATCCGACACGAGGTGGGCATCTCGAATCACAATAAATCGAACACCCCCGCCCAAGGACATGCTCTGAGCAGAGTCCAAAACTTCGGCACCCGAGACCTTGCTCCCATCCAAAAAAGTCTCTGCCAGGGAAAATCCGCCCAAAGGAGGAGCGTTGCCCAGGACTGCATCACGAATCCGTCGAAGCACCTCTCGGGACTTCATCCGCTCCGGTCCATAAATCCAGTACACCGGCCAAATCAGACCTTTTTTGAGTTCTTCTTGAATGATTTTTGGTGAAGAAAGCGCTCTCATTCAGGCTCAAAACCTTCCGGTCATCGACTCCAGAGCGTCGTGCATGATGTTATCCGCGAGATCCGAAAGTGCCCGCTCAAACTCGCTCTCATTGATCAGTGCCGACGTCGTTCCTAACGCGCCCAATTGATTGTTGGCAGGAAAGAGCCTGCTTCGCGAAAAAGCACCCGACCAGATCAAAGCCGACTTGCCTGAACCTGTCTGACGTCTAGTCAGAGAAAACTGGCAGTTGAGCTTTGCGGAATATTCGTGAGCTACCAGGATCTTGTCCGAGCCTACGCCCTTAGGGTTGAGATCGCTCGCCTTGCTCTCTCCATTGATCCCTTTTGCTGCATCTAAAACTACCCCCTCCAAAACCGCGTCACTCTCTTCGATTCGATGTACGAGACGAAACTGCCTGCGAGCCGAAAGCCTTTTAACCAGGGCATTGTAAACGAGGTTTTCGACGCCCGTTTGATAAGTCTGATTTTTAACGGGTGATACAAAAACAGTACGAATACCTTCCTCATTGGCCAAACGACTTCCGGAAGTCTGGAGCACGTAACCACACCCTGAAAAAATCAGAAGGGCGAAGGTCAGAAATCGATTGAGGAAAAAAGTTTCGCGCATCACTTTCATTTCACAACAAAGTTAACGAGTTTTCCCTGAACGAAAATCGTTCGTGCAACCGTCTTGCCTTCGAGATGAGGCGCCACCTTGTGGTCGTCTTTCGCAAGCTCCACCACTCCTTCTTGGGTTTCAGCGGCGGGAACCTGAATATTGCCCCTCAGCTTGCCATTCACCTGAACCACATACGTGATCGTCTCCTTGATCAGCGCTTCTTCGTCCGCCTTGAGGTGCGGAAGATTGACTAACCAGTCGGGCTGACCCATCCGCTCCCAAAGCTCTTCGGCTACATGCGGAGCAAAGGGATTCATCAATCTAAGAACGGACTCAATGGCTTCACGCAACACTGCCCGACTTTCTGGCAAGCCCAAATCGAGCGGAAACACGTAGATTTCGTTGACCAACTCCATGATCGCGGCAATCGCGGTATTGAACCGATAGCCATGAGTGAAATCCTGGATGACTTTTGCGATCGTCTGATGGGTCTTGCTTCTCAGCTTTTTGGAAGACTCGAGCACGAGATCCGAATGCTTTCCGGCAAAGGGCTTGATTCCCTTGATAACGGCTTCGTGATTTTCAACCAAACGCCAAACGCGATTTAGAAACCTGGAGGAGCCCTCGACTCCCTGCTCGGCCCACTCCAAAACTTTCTCGGGAGGAGCGGCAAACATCGAAAAAAGTCTCGCCGTATCCGCACCGTATTGGGCAATGATGCCGTCAGGCTCCACCACATTTCCCTTGGACTTGCTCATCTTGGCGCCGTCTTTGTAGACGATCCCTTGGTTCATGAGATTACGAACGGGTTCATTGCGGTCCTGCTCGGCAATCGACGCGGGAAAGTAGCCTAGGTCACGCAAGACTTTATGATAAAAGCGAAAATACAAAAGATGCATCGTCGCATGCTCAATCCCGCCGATGTACTGATCCACTCCGAGCCAGTAGGCGGCGTCCTCGGGATTAAACGGGCGTGAACTTTCTTGGGCCGACAAGTAGCGCAGATAGTACCAAGAAGATTCCATGAACGTGTCCATCGTATCGGTTTCACGACGCGCATCTTTTGCGCCACACTTGGGACAGGCTGTCTGGGTGAAATCAGGATGTTTGGCAAGAGGAGAGCCACCTTCGCCCGAAAAACTGACATCTTTTGGAAGAACGACCGGAAGCTGCTGCGCAGGAACCGGAACCGCGCCACAGCTACCGCAGTAAATAATCGGAATCGGAGCGCCCCAGTAGCGCTGACGGGACAAGCCCCAGTCCCGGAGCTTATAGTTGACACCCTTGCGTCCCTTGCCCTGTTTTTCGAGTTCGGAGGTAATCGCGGACTTGGCTTTTTCTGAATCCATTCCGTCAAATCGACCGCTGTGGATGAGAACCCCCGCATCCACGAAAGCTGCCTCCGTGACGGGAGGCGCGCTGTTGCCTTCATTAGGGGTAATCACTTCACGAATCTCTACTCCGTATTTTCGAGCAAAGGAGTGATCGCGTTGGTCATGCGCCGGAACGGCCATCAAGGCCCCGGTTCCGTATTCCATCAAAACAAAATTGGCGACATAGACCGGAACTTTTGCTTCGGTCAGCGGATGGATCGCAAACGCCCCGGTAAACACGCCCTCTTTGGGCGCATCCTCGGCGGTTCGAGCGATCTTGTCCTGCTTGCGACATTTTTCGATAAATGCATCGACTTCTGCTTGTTGCGGTTTTTCTCGCGACAGGGTGACCGCAAGAGGATGTTCTGGCGCAACCGCCATATAAGTCACACCAAAAAGCGTGTCTGGGCGGGTCGTAAAAATCCGGACACTGCCGCCTCTCTCCAGTGAAAACTCAATCTCAGCGCCCTCGCTTTTTCCGATCCAGTGGCGCTGCATCGACTTCACTCGCTCAGGCCAACCCTCGAGCGTATCCAGTCCTTGCAACAATTCTTCTACATACTGAGTGGTCTTTAAAAACCATTGCTCGAGTTCGCGTGTCGTCGTGACGGACTCACAACGCCAACACTTGCCATCCTGGACTTGTTCATTGGCCAGGACCGTCGCACAGCTCGGACACCAGTTCACCGTAGAGGCTTTCTTGTAGGCCAAGCCCCGCTCGAACATCTGAGTGAAAATCAATTGTTCCCATTTGTAATAATCCGGCAAGCAAGTAGTAACTTCGCGGGACCAGTCGTAGCCCAAGCCGAGGCGCTCGAGCTGCTTTTTCATGTTCTGAATGTTTTCAAGCGTCCACTTCTCAGGATGAAGTTTGTTTTTTATTGCTGCATTTTCGGCCGGAAGTCCAAAGGCGTCCCAACCCATCGGATGCATGACATTGCGGCCTTCAGAGCGACGCCAACGAGCGATCACATCACCCAGCGTGTAATTACGCACATGCCCCATGTGCAGGCGACCAGACGGATAAGGAAACATATCCAAGAGGTAGTACTTGGGACGGGTGGCATCGATTTTGGCCTCCCAGGTCTTGTGATCAGTCCAACGTTTTTGCCACTTGGACTCGATTCCGGCGTGGTCATAATGCCGGTCGGATTGCCTCGATTGTGCTGTAGTTTCCTGATGTTCGGATGGCATTCTCAAGGCATAACAGAGCACTGCAGATGAGGCCAGTGTTTCAATCGCTTTGCACCTGAAGCGGACGCTTCCAAATCCAACAATCAGGCCTTCTAAAGGCCACCTTCTACATGAGATATGACAAGTCCAGGGATTTGCCATATGACCTGACAGAACTCCTTACTGCATATGGCTTTTGAGAAACTCCTCGATATTCTGAAACGTCAGCCCAAACT
>CAMBEX010000082.1 GCA_945865865.1 Bdellovibrio sp. ZAP7 | reverse complement strand
TTCATGAACTCGCGATCGTGGCTCGTCATCACGAGCGAGCCTTTGAAATTTACGAGCCATTCTTCGAGCCAAATAATGGACTCGAGATCGAGATGGTTGGTAGGTTCGTCCATGAGCAGGACGTCAGGGTTGAGGGCCAGGATTCGCGCGAGTTCGATGCGCATTTTCCATCCGCCGCTAAAGGTTTCGACGGGGCGATCGTAATCGTCGGGGCCGATTCTGAGTCCAGTTAAGATCGCTTTTGCCCGCGAGTCGAGATCGTAGCCACCGCGCTGTTCAAACTCAGTCTGCACTTCGCCGTAGGTTTCAAGAAGCGCTGCCATTTTGTCGTCATCCATCGATTCGGTCGCTGAGAGTTCGAGCTTCTTTTCGAGTTCAGAGAGTTTTGCAGCGAGGGTGGAGATTCTTCCGGCGCCCGCTTTGACCTCTTCAAGTGCGGAGCGCCCGCGCATTTCGGCAACGTCTTGTGAAAAGTAACCAATCACGAGTCTGTCGGCGATGTTGATCGTGCCGGTATCCACGCCCTCTTCGCCGGTGATGATTCTAAAAATAGTGGTTTTTCCGGCACCATTGGGGCCCACCAGTCCGATTTTATCGCCCGGGCGAATCTGAACGCTGCTCGTCGAATAAAGCACGTGTTGGCCGTACTGCTTACTGATGTCGGTGAGGTGAATCATGGAGGTTTCCTTGCGAGGCCGGACCTTACACGATTTGCTGCTCTGCGAAAATGGGAGTGTTGAATTTCTTTCGGGCCCGGATTTTGAAGTCGTTTGCCCTAGGACGGCCGCTTATGATGCGCATACGACTGACCCTCGTGCTGGGGGCGATGATTTCAGTGGGGGCTTGCTCCTCGTGCTCGATGGGGTGCGGAGTCGGAGGGGGGGCCAGCTCAGGGCTTGAAATCCCTGGCGTCGTTTCGACTACGGCCTTTGAGCCGGCCTTTCCGGCGCTGCGTTTTACGCGGCCGGTGGCCCTCGCCTCGGCGCGTGACGGAAGTAACCGCTTATTTGTTCTTGAACAGGCCGGTCGAGTTTTGGTTTTTGCCAACCAAAATGACTCGGTGTCTGCGGAAGTCTTTTTGGATTTGCGGTCGCTGGTTTTGAGCCCAGAAAGTGGGGGCGGCACCGAAGAAGGGTTGCTCGGAATCGCGTTTGATCCGCAGTTTTCCTCGAGTCGGATTTTTTATGTGGTCCACTCGATGGCAAATCCAAGGCGTAACGTTCTGGCGAGGTATCGGGTTTCGGCTCACCCCAATCAAGCCGATGTGGCGAGTCGTCAAGTAGTCCTCGAAATTGACAAGCCGTTTTCAAATCATAACGGCGGGCAACTCGCTTTTGGAAAAGACGGAATGCTCTACTTGAGCGTGGGTGACGGTGGGAGCCAGGGTGATCCGTTTGGCAACGCGCAAAATACAATCAGCCTCCTCGGAAAAATTCTGAGAATAAATCCGAATGCACCGACGTATGTGATCCCGCCTGATAATCCTTTTGTGGGAACGGGCGCGCGCGCTGAGGTCTGGGCACTGGGATTTCGCAACCCATGGAGATTTTCTTTCGATCGCCTGACCCAGGAGTTGTGGGTGGGGGACGGCGGAGAAAACACTTTCGAGGAGATCAATCTTGTCGCACGGGGCGAAAATTTTGGATGGAATGTTTTTGAAGGCACGCAACCGTTTCGCAATCCGAGAGGCTTTCCGGCAAAGCAGTTCAAGGCACCGCTACTCGAGTATCCCAACACTGCGCAGGGCGGTCGCGCGGTGATTGGTGGATTTGTCTATCGCGGACTGAAGTTTGCGGCGCTCCAGGGGGTCTATTTTTACGGTGATTTTGTTTCAGGTCGAGTCTGGGGGCTGACAAAAAGACAGAACACCGTGGTTTCAAATCTAGAGGTCGCGCAGATTTTCAATCTCAGCGCGTTTGGTGAAGACGAAGTGGGCGAACTTTACGCTCTCTCCTATGTCAGTGGCAGTATTTTCAGGCTTGCCGAGCGCGCGCCCTAATTGGGGTTTCCATTTCGGTTTCTATTTCCTGATTTGAGCGCTGCTTGGACCGCAGCTTCCGGAATTCCACCGAGACACTCCTTTTTTGATTTGATCCCTCTTCCCCAAAGATGTCGGTCCACCATCTTTTGAAATAGGTCTTCGAGAGCGGACTGAACTGCGGGGCCTTCGAGTACGCCCATCGCACGAGCAATGGCTTCGATCGTACATACCGACTCGAGATTGGGTTCGTTTCTGAGGTGATACTTTGAGGGAGCTCCCGCGGTAAGTTTCACATGGGGGATTCCAGCGAGTGTCGGTTCTCGCCTTCCGATTCTCTTGGCCTGTCGCCAGGATCCGTCCGGGACGATGAGAGTGAAGGGGCGATCAAACTGCGAAGCCCATTCAGGTGTGAGTTCGACTGACTCAGGGCTGGGAAATAGGAGGAGGGGCTGTCGGGAGGGAGAAACTAAATCCGAAAGTGGTTCCGTGTCGGCGGCCGGGTTCAGTTCTTTGCGAAGACCTCGAACAATCATTTTTCCGTGGGGCCAGGCTGCGGCCGCCAGTCTTCCGGTGTTGGTGGTCGTCAGGAGTTCCTTGTAGTGAATGATCAAAACCAGCTGAGTCGTAACGGCCGAAAAATCCGGAAATTCAGGGCAAAGGCAGAGAACGGTTCTCATCGTACAACGCTGGCAACGCTGGCACCGATCGAAACGAGGGCTGCGTTCATTTTCCATTATTCTTGGGATGGGTAACCCGAAAGTGAGTTGATCAACGAATCTAAAAGCGGCTGCGCGCAATGAGCGTTGTAGCGTGCCTCGATCGTGGTGACCGCATTGCGGCTGGTCGCCTCTCGAAGTTCGGGTTGTCGAAAGAGGCGAATGACTGCGGCTGCAAATCCGTCGGTCCTATCGGCAATCCAAATGTCATGTCCGGGAGCCAGCGGAAGTCCTTCTGCGCCTTTGCCCGTACTGACCACCGCGCGTCCAGCCGCCATGGCCTCCAGGATTCCCGTCTGAATTCCATCGAGTTCATGGGAGGGAAAAAAGACCGCAGCGCTTTCCTGCAGGAGTGGGAGTGGCGAGCTTGGATTGGCCTGAACTCGGATTCCAGCGGCCTCCATTTTTTCCCGAAAGAGTTTTGATGGATCGCGGCCCGCAATCACCACGGGCGGCACGTGGGTTCCGAGCGCGGCTTTGATTCGTGGCAGAACTTCATCGGCAAACCAATGGAGCCCGCGGATATTGGAGCCCCGATTCAAAGGACCTAAAAAAAGCAGGCTTCTACCGGGCTGATTGCGCATATATTGAAAGTCCTCGGCTTGAACGGTCGGCGGAATCACATGGATCGGCGTCCTGGGCGCGAGTCTTCCGATTCTCGAGGCATCGATTTGAGAGCCCGTTACGACGGCATCGGCTGCCATACAATAGCGGCCTTCAAACCAGGCAGAGTGAATGGCTCTAGGAAGCTTCAACCAATTCCAGACCGAGGTCACCGCGTTTTCAAGGCTGAAGTTTCCTTCGGCTCGTTGTGTATCCACGATCGATTTGAACCCGAGGGATTTCGCCAGGGGCAAGTAGCGCACAAGCTCGAGGGTCGAAAACCAGAGGAGGGGTTTAATCGGGAGGCGAGAGTGTTCCCTCAATATTTTTGGAATGGCTGGATGGGCGGGCCCCAAAAACTGGGGTAGGGCAGGTGCCCAGATTCGGTTTTGGAGGCTCGGCCGGGCTTCTGGAAGCGGGTTGAGATGGACGGAGGCCGGGAGGTAAGAGTTCGAACTGAGCAGGCCCTGGTCTGCGGATAAAACTCGCGTTTCAAAGCGTGCGCTGAGGAGCTGGAGGATCTGGCGCTCACGAGAGTTTAGATGCGGGGCAAGGAACAAAATCCTATTCATTCTGTCTACATACTCTACGCTTGAACAACTTTTGCGCAACCCATGTTGCGGGGCAGCAAATGCTTGACCGGGTGTGTCAGATATGACACAACCTAACTTCCTATGAGATTTTTTCTGACTCAAGCGGCGCCCAGATTGGTCAATCGTTTCAGTTGTGTTCTCATTTTGGTTTCGAGTTTCGCGCTCACAGGCTGCGCGAAGTTTGGTTTGGATTGCCCGAACGTTGCGACGGACCAAAAGTCGTCCTTCATGGCCCCTGCCCGCGAGTTTCCCCTTCAGATCAGAGCCGATGACCGCTTTACGGAGACTGAGCGTGAGTCCATTCGCCAAGCAGTGGCCTTGTGGAACGAGCATGGTCAACGCGTGATGGGGCAGGACGTATTTGCGGTCCAGTTTGCGCCGGTAGGAACCCTCGCAGGCGACAAGCTGGACGGCTGTGGTCTTGCCGACCGCGAAGGATCCAGAGGTTTTGTGCTTTGGCGTGAGGACGCTTCGTCTCAGTGGAGTTCCTTTGGTTTTGAGTCCCGCACTCCCGCCATCACGCTTCGCTGCCATGCTGGCGAAGATCTGATTAAACAAACCGTGTTGATTAATACTGGCCTGATCCAGCCCGTCCAGCTTTCAAGCATCGTGCTCCATGAGCTCGGACATACCATCGGACTTGGACATAGCTGCGTGGAAGGCTCTGGCGCCGATTCTTACAAGGGTTGCACCGGAATCAACCGTGAACATCCTTACCGGATTGCGGTGATGTACCCGTCACTTTGGGTGCGCTCGGTTCCGTCGGCAACTTCGCCTGACTTCGATCAAATTGACGGTTACCTCAAAAGTGGCGGAACCGTCTTTGCGACTTCCGGCAGCGTGGCGACGGCGGAGGTCAAGAGCAGCCTGCGTGACAACGATCTTGAGCGCGCTAGCTGCGTCCTGAGTCTCTAAGGAAACTATTCATCATGATGTTACTGGCGATCTCCGCAGCAGCTCTCGGCTTTGTTCACTCGCTGGCTCCCGGCCATTGGCTCCCGGTCGTGCTGATCGCAAAGACTCGCCGATGGAGTCTCTCGACCTCCGCGCTCGGTGCGCTCGTCGCGGCTTCGGGGCATATCATTTTGTCGATCGTGTTGGGCGCGATTGCGATCCAGGTCGGTGCCGAGCTTTTTTCGGAATACGAAGCGGAAATCGAAAAATACGCAGGGTTGGGTCTCGGAGTATTCGGTTTGATTTATGCGGCGCTGGCCTACTTTCGCCATTCTGGATGCCATGGGCACACCCATCACGGGCCGGAGCCTACCTCGAGCGAGTCATCCCTCAAGTCGGCCCTGTTTTTTCTTTTGGCCGCTGGCCTTTCTCCGTGTGTGGCTGTGCTTCCAGTTTTCGCTGCCGCAGCTCCACTGGGTTCGGCGGCAGTGGTGCTAACTTTTGTTTTTTTTGCAGCGGGAGTGGCCGCGGCATTGGTGGGTTCGACTCTCCTGGTCTCATTGGGCGCGCTCAAACTTGATCATCCGATCTTTGAGCATTACGGTGATGTTTTGACTGGCTTCGGAGTGGCGGTGTTGGGAATCATTCTATTTTTATGGCCGCACCATCATGTCTAAGGGGTGGGTGAGGCGAGGTGTGATGCGGGTCGCCTTGACCCGTGGTTGGACGAGCGATACGTCGAAAGGACAGGGATAGGAAATTTATAATGCTTGAACGGATCTTGCTCCTTTCATTTTTAGCTGGCGCGCTCCATGTCTTAGCGCCCGATCATTGGCTACCGGCCTCAGTCATGAGCTGGCAGCGCAGGTGGAGAGCTGGCTCAACGGCGCTCTTTTCGCTGACTGCGTATTCATTTCATGTGGTCTTAGGACTTTTGATTTTTTTCGCGCTCGAGGGTTTCATCTCGAGTCTCCAGTCGACCGCATTGTTGATTTTCGCATTGGTACTCGTCGGCACTTCGACTCTGATCCGGCTTTACCGGTTTACACGAATCGAAGAAGTTCTTTGCGCGGGGCCAGGCAGCAAGCGCGGGATATTTGCGGTATTTTCGCTCTTGGGACCGTGCGAGTCGCTGATTCCGGTTTTGATCAAATCCGGACAGATGGGAGTGGGATATCTCACTCCGTTTTTTGTTTTTCTGGCCGGAACCCTGGTGTCTGGAACGGTTCTCGTATTTGCCGGCAGAAGACTTTGGAATCGACCGATGGGACTCCCCATGGGAATGTCCTGGGCTTATCGCAGCAGCGCCGCGATTCCGCTGTTGGCCTGTATCGTGCTCGGTATCAGCGTTTGGGTGCGCGCCTAGAGCAGGGGGGCGGATGCGTCGCGCCTCAGCGGGTGATCTGAATCTCAACTCTTCGGCTCCACTCAAAGAGCATGTCGCCGAGCCGAGTCGAAAGCGGCCTCTGCTTTCCAAAGCCTTTGATGTCGAGGCGCTCAGCAGGAATTCCTTGAGTCACGAGATAATCGCGGACCGTGAGTGCGCGCATTCGCGATAACTGAAGGTTCATCTCCTCGCTGCCTCGAATGTCAGTATGTCCCTCGAGCATGACGGAATACTTGTCTGGAAAAGATTTCAGAGCGGCGACGAGTTGGTCGAGCTTGAGCTTCTCGGATTCAACAAAATTATGCTGGGACACCTCGAAGTACACCGGTTCAACAGAGGGGAGTGGCGGCGGAACGGGTTCGGCGGCCTTGCGTTTGAACCACGAAGCGGGATCCGGATTTTCTGTATAAAAGCTGATTTGAAAAAGCGCGCGCCAGGAGGGCGCACCCACCGCGCCATTGAGGCCACTGCCGAGTGCTACGAGGGTGGTGTATTTTCCAAATTTACTTTCGAGTCCTCCCATCGCCTCCATGGGATTGTAATTGCTCGAACGAATTCGAAGGGTCGCATCCGCTGGGTCGATCTGAAGTTGCGTCTGGTAAGAACCAAAGACCGTGCCTACCCAATCAGTTTCTGAAGTGAGGGGGCCTCGCGCAAAGGTGCCCCAACGAAAAGCATTGCCGTTGACGATGTGAAAAATTTCGGACTCTTGTCGAATCAGGTATCCCAAGCTTCCACCAAAATGCAGACGATCGAGTTTGTAGTCGATGGCGAGTCGGGGCTCGAGGCGCAGGGCGGATTCACCATGCAGAGCGGTTGCGCCACCCATCGGAATCCAGCTGGTCATTCGAAGCGCCACTCCTGGGCCGCTTGAGCGCGCGGTTTTTTCTTGGGTCCAGAGGCGGATGAGGTCGGCTCCAATGCTAAAACGCAGATCTCCGAGAGTGAGCGCTTGGAGATCTTCAACGGATCTTCCGCCGATCGTCCAAGTGGGTGTGCCCATCCCATCTACGATCGGAAACGCGGTTTGAAAGTCAAAGTACGGACCCAGTCTTGCGCGGCCCATAAACTCATAACGAAAAAGGCCGGGTATTACCGGCCCTTCTTCCCGCGTCTCGTCGGGATTTATTTTGATCAGCTTCAGGGGCTGGTGCGCATACTGCGCACTAAACCCCACATTCCACCAACCGGGGATGGCGTCGACCCTCCCGTAAGGCTGGTTGAGCACGCCTGCTCCTGGAACCAGTGCATCAAATTGTTCGACATCAAGATCGCCCTCTCCCTCTGCAAATGACGGAGTGGCTTGTATTAAGAAAATCACGAGAAGGAGACCCAACGCTCCGGCACTTGCAAAGCGACTCCATTGCGCGAAGTGTGTAATGACAGGCCCAATCGATTTGCGTCTGCGCAGTAGAAATCCAATGAAGGCAGTCACGAGGACAATCCCGAGTCCGTTGTTGTTCTCTCGAAAGAGATGGAAGCTGCAGCCGCTTCCGGCAGCCTGAAGTCCCGCGATGCTCTTTTGCGCGACTCCTTGTGCGCTTCCACCGTAATCGCAGATATTGCCGACACCGTTTCCGTCACCGTCAATTTGAGTCGGATTGCCGGTAAATGGGCAGTTGTCTTTTGAGTCCGCGACTCCGTCAGAATCTAGATCAGTTTCGGTCCTGAGGTGGTGAGTGGCAGTGGTCGTTTCGTCCAAAACGGTTACCGAGGCCGTGAGCGTGTAGTTTTCTCCAATGAGCCACACCCAGTTCAGAGGTAGGGTGACTGTCCACTCGCCCGGATCGGGGTCACTGTCGTTGTCCCCGTTGTCGGTAACCGTGATGGTGCTGTCTCCGTCTGTAAGCGTGAAAGTCGCCTCAGCCGTTACCGTTCCGGTGATCGTAGGAGTCGTTGTGAGGACCGAGGCGTGATCGGCCGGCGATTCAAAGGTGATTTCGGGAGCATCAGGAGTAATCGGAATTTCAACTTTGATGGATTTTGTCGCGTCAGATCCGCCGACAATTGTAGCGGTGAGCGTGTAAGTCCCGCCATCCACCCAGCCCCAGCCCGAAGGAATGGTGTAATTCCAAATTCCACCGCTCGGAGTGATCGTCGCGGTGTTTCCCGAACCCGATGGAGACGTTTGAGTCAGAGTGAATACTTCGCTCGCCGCACCACTTACGGCGGGCGTGACGGTCGTCACAGTCGCAGGCGCTCCTGAAGGAGTGGTGATTGAAACCGTCGGCGTAACAGGAATCGCGATCGTGAGCGATTTTGTCGCGTCAGATCCGCCGTCAATTGTAGCGGTGAGCGTGTAGGTCCCGCCATCCACCCAGCCCCAGCCCGAAGGAATGGTGTAACTCCAAGTTCCTCCGCTTGGAGTGATCGTCGCGGTATTTGCCGGAACCGATGGAGACGTTTGCGTGAGAGTAAATACTCCCGTCGCCGCACCACTTACGGCGGGCGTGACGGTCGTCACAGTCGCAGGCGCTCCTGAAGGAGTGGTGATTGAAACCGTCGGCGTAACAACTGTGACCGTGGTGGCAGAGGTGATTGTCGTACCTCCGCTCGGGATCGACGAGGTGAGGGTGTAGGTGTTCCCGGTTGTCCAACCCCATGATACCGGAACTGTGAAACTCCAATTGCCGTTGTCCGGAGAAGTTTCGGTGGCCGTGTGTCCTAAACCATCGGTAAAGGTAATTGTGGTGTTGGGAGTTGCAGCCCCTGTGAAAGTGGGTGTGCCGGAAGTGACGTTTGAGATGACTGTTCCGCCATCGCTATCAGGGTCATCAATCAAGACCGTCGCGCCGACCACAATCGGTTGGCTCGCGACTTTTGTAGTGTCGACCGCTCCGTCTGCGCCATCATCCCAACAGAGATTGTCTGCGTTAAAACCCGTTCCGTTGGATGAGGTTCCGATAAAAACAATATTGCGTCCGGGTTCAAAAGGGTGAGCCACGGCGCTCGTCAAGGTGACGAAGTTTTGAAGCGGGATGGCGATGTCGATAAAGTAGTTGGGCGAGAGTGTAAAAAGTTTTGTGTAACCGGCGATTATTATGACCGCGCCTCTTCAGGAATGCGGTCGCCAAATACGATCTTGAGTTGACCCAACATCACCGGCCAGTCCCTCTTACTACGAAGGGATCCCTTCAAGTCAAGCGTTGCGAGATACAACATTTTTTTCAGAGCGTCATCGGTCGGGAACGCGCCTTTGGTTTTCGTTACTTTCCGATACTGTCGATGAAGTGCCTCGACCGCGTTGGTCGTGTAGATCATCTTTCGAACTTCGGCCGGAAATTGAAAATAGGTCGCTAAATGCGTCCAATTTGATCGCCAGCCGGAGACCGCATGGGGACATTTGGTACCCCATTTTTTTTCAAGCCCATCCAGAGCGGATTCGGCAAGCTCGGCATTGCTGGCGCGGTAAACCTCCTTGAGATCTTTCAAAAACTCTTTGTGATACTTTGAGCCCAGATACCTGAGTGAGGCTCGGATTTGATGTACGACGCAAAGCTGAACTTGAGTTTTTGGAAAAATCGCTTCAATTGCCTGGGGAAAACCCTTCAGGCCATCCACGCAAGCGATGAGAATGTCGTGCACGCCGCGAGTCTTTAAGTCACTCAGTACGCCCTGCCAGAAGTGCGCTCCCTCGGCCTCAGCAAGCCAAATGCCCAGCACGTCGACCTTACCCTCAATGCTGATCCCCATGCACGTGTAGGCCGCCTTTGAGATGACCTTGGCGTCCTGGCGAATCTTGTAGTGGATCGCGTCCATAAAGACGACCGCGTACACGTCCTCCAATGGTCGTGATTGCCACGCCTGAATGCCTTCAAGAACTTTGTCAGTGATCTTGGAAATCAGCGTCGGAGAAACTTCGACCCCGTAAAATTCGTAAAGTTGCGCCTGGATATCGCGAACCGACATTCCTCGCGCGTACATGCTCGTCACCCGCCTCTCCAAGTCGGGGTCAAAACTCTGATGTTTGGCGATGAACTGCGGCTCAAACGATCCGTCCCGGACCCGTGGCACTTCAATCTCCACTTCTCCGGACGAAGTTTTTACCCGCTTTGAGGAATAGCCATTTCGGCTATTTTTCTGGGATTTTTCACCCTTTTTGTAGGGCTCGTACCCGAGGTGAGTCTCTTGCTCTGCCTGAAGAATTCTTTCAACGGTCTGTTTGATCATTTCCTGAATCACGCCGTTACTGCCGGTCAGATCCGAGAGCGATTTAATGTTCCTGAGTTTCTTTTGGACCTTCTCTACGTCAAATGTTCCGACTTCTGTTTGCATTTTAATTCCAGCTTTCTTCTTGGGCATAGGC
>CAMBEX010000081.1 GCA_945865865.1 Bdellovibrio sp. ZAP7 | reverse complement strand
GAAAAAAACTGCAAAAAATACCGCAAAAAGAGCGGCTATCACGAGGAGCGCGGGCCTGCCCGGCAAAAACCCGTAGGTAAGCCCTCCCAGCCAGATCAGTGTGAGCAGCCGCGTGATGAGTGCAGTGCCAAAAGTAGGTTTGCGGGCGTGAAGTTCGTGAGGCGCCTTGCTGGCCTCGGTGGATTCAAAACTAAAACTGCGAAATGCCGAAAACATGGACCAAAAAAATGGAGCGCCGATTAAAAGCGCCGCACACCAAGCGGCGAGATTGGCGTTGCTCTCGCTCCAGCCGTGCCCGATGACCCAGGGTTTGATCAGCTCTCCAGAAACCACAAAGGCCAGCGTGAGGAGTAAGCCGCTTAAAAGCCAGCGCATCAGGAGCCGGTAAAATTCTGCACGATTGGCGTGACGAGACCTGCGCTCCTGAGTGAGGGCGGCATACCGCGTGAGGCCGTGAGAGACGGTGATCGGCAGCCGTGCCTCGAACCACTTGGCAAAGCGATTGGAGCTTCGAATAAAATAGGGCGTAGTAAATGCGGTGAGAATCGAAACACTCACGGCAATCGGATAGAGGTCCGGGTGGGTGAGGTGAAGCGAAAGCCCGAGGCCTGCAATGATGAACGAAAATTCTCCGATGTTGGCCAGTCCCATGCCGACCTGAATCGACGTGCGTAGGGTTTGTCCCGTCAGCAAGGCGCCCAGCGTGACGAGTTTTGTTTTTGCGATGATGAGAGAAGCCGCAAGAATCAAAATCCAATCCCAATGCTCGATGATGGGCTCGAGTTCCATGAGCATTCCCACCGAAACAAAAAAAATAGCGCCAAAAACATTGCGAAGTGGCTTGATCGCTTCTTCGATTCGAAAAGACTCGGTACTTTCAGCGAGGATCGAACCCATGATAAACGCGCCGAGCGCCGGAGAATATCCGAGCTTGGACGCGGAAACAGCAAGCGCAAAACAAAAACCCAGAGCCAAGATGGTGAGCAGTTCCTCGCTGGCGAGCCTGCCGACGTACCGGATGGCGCGTGGAACCAAAAAGTAACCCAGCACAAACCAGCCTGTGAGAACGAGAAGGAGTTGAAACCCCGACCGCATCAGAGTCAGGCCAGAGACTCCGCCTGCCGCACCGAGTGAGCTGAGCGCCACTAAGATTAAAATGGCGACTAGGTCCTCGACCACCAAAATTCCAAAAATATGCTCCGAAAATCTGCGAGTTTTGAGTCTCAGCTCCTCGAGTGATTTAAGAATGATCGTGGTCGAAGCAACTGCGAGCATCGCTCCTAGAAAAATACTTTGGGTGGGATTCCAGCCAAAGTACCGGCCCAAGCCGTAGCCGAGCGCCCACATGCCGGTCATTTCAAAAAGAGCGGTGAGGCTCGCAGAAATTCCGACGCGAGAGAGTTTTTTGAAACTGAACTCAAGCCCGAGCGAAAACATCAGGACGATCACACCGATTTCGGCCCAGGTGTGGATGTTTGGAAGATCCGTGACTTGAGGAATGAACGGCAGATTTTTTCCGAGATGCGGGCCCACCAGCATTCCGGCCACGATGTAGCCCAGCACGACGGGTTGCCGGATCCGTTGAAAGATCAGGGTAACGATTCCGGCGACCGCAAGAATGACGGCCAAGTCTCGAATCAGGGGTGCCATTGAAGGGCGCACTCCGGGGCGTCGTTTCTGGGATTGTTGACGAGCGTGGACACGGGATACGCGTCCATCTCGCGCGCGGGATAAGCCGTAGTCACGAGCTTAAGGAGTTTTTCAGGCGGCGATTTTGGATCGAGCCAGAGAGTCTCGGCCTCGGGGCTTAAGATCGCGGGCATGCGATCATGAATGGGTGTGACAAAAGAGTTTGCGCCACAGGTGAGGATCGTAAAGGTGTCCAATAGTTCGCCTGACTCCGGATTTTTCCAGGAGTCCCAGAGTCCCGCCATCGAAAACACTTCGCGCGATTTGACGAAAATGCGCATCGGTTGTTTAGTCTTTCCGATTTTCTGCCATTCGTAAAAACCATCCGTCGGGATGAGGCAGCGCTGAGTTTTGAACGGATTTCGAAACGAAGGTTTTTCGGCGGCAGTCTCGGAACGCGCGTTGATGAGTTTATGCGCGATGGCGGGATCCTTGCTCCAAAACGGAATCAGACCCCATCGCATCAGCGTGAGATGTCGATGCCCGTCGTGTCCCTGGCCTTGAAAAACAGCGACCGGAACGTTTTGTGTAGGAGCGATATTAAAACGCGGCGCCCACGCGTCGACGTCACTGCTCGTGGCGCCGAGCTGGAGCTGAATTCGAGCCAAATCCGTGGTGAGAGTAAATCGTCCGCACATAGTGTTTCCGCTTGATTAGTATAGTCAGTAGCGGTGCCTCCATTCAAGAAACGTTGTGACGTTACTGCCCTCTTCGAGTCTCGAGCCGTGAAGTTCCGTGACGATCGTCCAGTAGCGTCCGAGCCTCTTTCGGATTCCCACTTTTGCCGCGGTTTCGCGGGTGGCGCTTGCGAGATTGAGTGAGGTTCCAGGCCCGAGTTTTAACTTTGCTGTAAACACACCGAGGTGAGCGTCGTAACCCACGCTCTGGATCGGCGTGGAGGCGAGAAGATAGAGGGATGCCAAATTAATGGCGCGGTCCGCGATCGCGGCCTGAACTCCACCTACGGATTCTCCCTGCTCTTCGTCGAGATCTTCGGGAGGGACACCAAAGAGCAACACCGAGTAAAGCTCGTCTTCGGGTAGGGGTGGATCGGAGATCAGCTTGACGGTGGGGCGATCCAGTTCATTGAGCAAGAGAACTCTGAGTGTGTAGTCCGCGTATTCGACCTTAAGCGATCCGTCGATCGTGGGTTCTTTTTCAAACGTGATATTCATGCGCTCCACTCGTGCGCGCCTTTTGAAAATTTCTATCGGAAACGCCGCGATTTTTAGGCTTCCTTGGGTGGGTTGGTCATCCGTGATCGCGAGATCCAGACTCACCGGCACCGGGAGATTTCCAGGAGATCCGCCGCCCTTAGAAGAAAGGTTCGTCAGCAGGGTGGCGGGATGGTCAGGGGGAGTCCGAATGCGAACTCGGTACTTGAACTTTGTGTCTTGGGATTTTTTGAGCGACGTTCTGGCAGTGGCGACTGTGTCTCTTTGCGCCCTCTGAGTTGGGTTTTCAAAACGGTCGTCAGAAAGATACTGGACGTTTTCTTCGAGCCTGAGCCTGGGAAGCTGAAGTGTGAGTTCTTTCAGAAGCACATCGGCGTCGAGGCTATCGGGAGTGAGCCGTGCTGTGGCCAGGATCTTTGCTTTTTGCGTTTCTGATCTAAGATCAGCTTCGAGTTTGACCGGAAAAATCGGAGTCTCACCGAGTCGTGTGTCGGATTGAAGTGTGGCGTTTATTTTTCCGCGGAGCACACGAAAGGGAGCTGGAATTTCGGCGTTTGAATTTTCAAGAAGCGTCACGAGGCGCTCAAAGGATTCAAGTTCCACCGACAGCTCCGTATGTGCGGTTCCCTTCCACTGAGATGCGCCTTGGGTGGGGATTCCATCGATTTCTGCGCTCACGGAGCCATGTGAATGCGCGAGAGCCCCTGGGTTTTCAGGATGTTTGGATGTCACCGAGAACGGAAGAAGTTCTGCCTGGAGATAGGCGCGCGTGTTTTTTGAAAAATCTGGCAACGGTCCGTCGGACTCTCGAAAGTGCAAATCCGCCCGAAGGTGGAGCCTAGCGGACTTTTGAAAACCGAGAGCTGGAAAATTTCTAATTTTTGTCTTGATCGTACTTGTGGAAACCGGGCAATCCACGCGAAGCCAGGTTCCCGGTAAATTTCTGGCTTCGAAATCCGGAAGCAGGGGTGGCAGACTCGGCGCAAGTGCCAATTTGCAGTTCTGGGTGCTGAGTCGATCCAGATGAGGCGAAAGTCCGAGCAGGCGGGATGAAACGCTCCCAGTGAGAGTGACCTTGAAGTTGAGTAGCGGATGGGTCGTGTTGAGCGGAGAGATATCGAGAAGGCTGCTCAGCTCGAAATCGTCGCTTTTTACACGGATTTCTGCGGGCTTTTCTGGGCGGTGCTTGAGTGAGGCGGAGGCCTTGAAGCCAAGTTCTGGAATTGTAATTTGCGTGAATGTCAGATCCACCTCCCCCCAAGTCAAATCGGAGAGCCAGTCCACATTCGTAGCGGGTGTCGTGCCGGGTGATGACGCTTTTCCGCCTGAGGCTGTCGGCTGACTGGCGATTGTGAGGACTCCGTTTTGCGCGTGAAACTCGGGTATTTTATGCAGTTTTGGTGGCCATGAAGCAAAGTCCACCACCGCAGTGATTGAAAAGTTTTCAGCGCAACCCTGGGTTGGCTCGGAGTGAAAGCACAGGCGTTGAGCTTTTAGCGTGAGTTTTTTCTGAGTGAACGAAAGATCGCTCAGCGAAAGGCTCGGCTGTTCCCAGCGAAGTTTCACGACGGGATCCAGCAGTCCGTGTATTTGAGGGGTGAAGCGCGCGAGATTTTCCGTATTGATAAGAATCTCAGGGCGACTCAAAAAAAGCACGAGGGCACCGGTCATACAGAGAAGCAGTGCAAGAGCGAGATAAGACAGCGTGAGGAGCGCTGCGCGAAGGGCCCTTCGAAGTCTATGGGTGACTTCCATCAAAACTCCTCTCCGAGACTCACATAAAACTGAAACTGTGAACTCTCCGGTTGTCCCGCGACAAATCCTCGAGCGGCGGTCCCGCGCAAAGTTCCAATGGGACTGGCCCAGCGCGCTCCGATTCCAGGCGACCAAAAAAGAGGTGGGTCGACCGAAAGAGGCGAGTCACTCAAGATGCCTGCGTCCAGAAACATGAGCGGTTCCACACCAGAAATGAGAAGTGCGTGGGTCCTGAGTTCCGTGCCCAGGTAAAAGCTCGTTGCTGCTCCAAACGGGTTGGCATCCCCGAGTGGAAGTTGTTTTCGGCCAAAACCTCGGATGTCCGACGATCCTCCGAGATAATGGAGGTAGCTGGGGGGCAACGCAGAGCCAGGTCCCGGGCGAAAATCAGAAAGCGTGGTGCTGACTTTTCCGCGGAAGCCCAAGATCCAAAGTGGCGGATCGTATTCATTGAAATTGTAGAGTGCATGAGCCGAAAGTGACAGACGCTGTGCGGTCGCATCAGAGAGTGCGTCCTTGTGGTTGAGGCTTGCATCCAGAGTCGCTGAAATTCCGGTGCGCGGATTGGATTTGAAAAATTCGAAGCTGTGAGTTGCAAGCTCAAGCCCCGTGGTGAGCGAAGTAAATCGGCTGAGTCGGGGGCCTTCGCCCCGAAGTGTTCGTGTGAGATCAAAACTTGGACCTGAGCGAAACCGAAGCGAAACGGGAGTGGCATCGAGGCTGGTGGCTAAAAAAAGATGGGCCTGTGCGCGCAGAAGTTCAAACGGGTCTTCGTTTTGATGTTTGAGTTCGAGCTCTGGCCTGAGGTGCCTTCGGCTCGCAAACTGGAGAGAATAGAACTGCGCCGAGCTAAAAAGGGATTGCTCCTTCGAGGATGCAAATACGTTGAATTCCAATTGCGAAGCGCGGTTTCCGATCCGCGTGTTTTTCCAGCTCGCTTTGAGAAGCACAAGTCCTTCGGTGTTCGCCCCTACTCCAAAGGCCATCAAGCGAGCCGGGCCCGCGAGCGCCTCCTGACGAAGCGTGACAGTGTCGGATTCGCTGTATTTTCCGTTTTTGGCCTCGTGATCCGTATTGCAGTGGTCAACCACCAGCCTAAAATTTTGAAGGATGTGCTGATGGGTGATCCGATCCTCCGTGATTCGCAACAAATCACCATTGAGTGTCTCCCCCAGGCCAAAGGCATAGTAACGGCCGAGGGTTCCGGGTAAGAGCCCTGTCGATGGATCGGCCAAGATAGCGCGAACTCGCTGAGGGCGGTCCCAATCGAGATTTTCGACGTCGAGTTCGACGCTGCCCGAACTTGGGTCCGCGCGTGCGGAGGCTCGGCTACAGCCAAATCCCAGCGCCAAAAGCCTCGCTTTACTCCAAAGTTCGAGTTCGTTGAGGAGTTCGGGGGTGAGCTTTTTTCCCAAAATTTCTCGCTTGCGCTCAATCTGCAAGGGAGCGGGTGCGGTGATCTTTGAGACGTGAGTGACCGTGCCGGGTTCAATCGTCAAGCCGTTATTCGACTTCTCGATGCGTGGTGTGTGATAGCCGCGGGCCTGAAGAAAGTTTTTGAGATGCAGTTCAGCTTGAGATCGCGGAATGGTTTTCCAGGCCTCAAGGTCCGAGTTACTGGTTGCTCCACAGAGGAGCTGCATTTCCGTGTCATTGAAGGGGGGCTCGACGTTCCGGGTGAGCGTGATTTTCTCGCACAGTCGAAGGGGCGAGTCTTTTGCGTTTGTTTGGGCGTGAACCATTACCGGAGTGAGAACTGCGATGCAGAGTGGAATCACCATCCACAGAAGCGCGACATAAAAATTGATGGGGGGTCTCACGGAGGGGTGACTTCGTCCGGAGGGCTTTGAGGTTCAATGAACGGCGAGGGCGCCGGCGTGATTTCAGGTGAGATCGAAGGCCATGACCACTCAGGCGCATCGGTGCGGCGAGGGGCTATCTCTGGAGATTTTTCCGGAATGTGTTCGGGTGGAACTTCGCGTTGCGGGGTGATTTCAGGAACGTGTTTTTCGCGCGGTGACATACACAGACTCTGTGTAGCAATTCGCGCTCCTAAATTTCGGGCCTAGACTTCGGGACCAACGGAGCGAGCGGCTTTTTTATCCTGAGAACTGTGCTTGATCGCCGTCGCGCTGGCCTGGAGTCGATAATGCGCCTGGTAAGCCAGTGGCGTGAGCTGGATTTGAAAGCCAATCAGGCCGACGGCTCCCTTTCTGTACGCTTTGTATTTGAGTTCGCGTTTGAGCGCGTCAATCACTTCATGGAGTTCGGATGAACGATTTGTCTCGGCCAAGCGAGCGGGAATCAAAGTGGTGGCGATCATCGCGTCAATCACCGATGGCTCATGGATTCCAGGAATCGACGCGCCTGTTGTGACCGGAAGATCCTCGGCCGGATGGTGAGGCGACTCTGCCGCATAATGATTTTGCTGAACCGGAGCGTGGGCAGGAGTGGTTCCCGAAAGCCATGGGTCGCTTGCGTTTTCGCGGGTGTCTTCGGTTGAAAAAACTTCGTCCGAAGGCGCGAGTCGCATTTTGGCTTGGATGCCGCGGAGGGCTTGTACCAGGATTACTCCCGCAAATTCGCTGATTCTTGGGATCAAAATCCTGCCGGCGGCAAACTGCGGCTCGAGGTCAACTTCGCGAATGCCCATGTTTTCGCGAGAGAGTATTTCGAGGAGTTTGTCTTTTTCGTCGGGCTTGAGCGCGCCTTCGATCGAAAGGCTAAACGGAAAAGCCGCTGGAACGGCTGCTATGCCCGTGCTCATGCGTTCTGAAAATTCTTTCACTGCGGTGAGAGGCTCGGAGGTCGGGGGCGTTTCAGAGTTTAAAGTTTCGTTGTTTAAGAAGTCGGGCAATGTATTGGGTGAAAATCCAGGAGCAGGGGTTCCGAGCGACAAGTCTTCGAAGGAGAGTGAGCTTTCTTGAGCGGGCTCCGGGGTGGGCGCAGGAGCTTCGTCCAGAGTTTGTTCCGGAGTCATTTCGGGGGTAAGGGGGAGATCAAAAATTCCGGTAAGGTCTTTTTTTTCAGACATTTCTTGGCGTTCCCAACCCTTTTGGCAGCAGCCTTTTGTATTCTTTCACTAGGATAGCATAGGGCAGGCTTCTCACGCCTCTACGGATATGGGAGAGGCGTGGCGCGTGAAGGAGATTCTGGGTGCCAAGAAGCTGTCGGTTGGGTGTGGAGCTAGCCTTCCAAATCACTGTGGATAATCTCGGTCGCCGATTTTTTATCCGGATTAACCAGAATCAACACGCGTGCGCCAACGCTGGGTGCGCTGTGAGTGTCGTCGTCAATGAGGATGATAGCGTTTGAGCCGGCGCGCTCCAAAACGCCGTTAATGAGGGCAGTGGCATTTGCCATTTTGTTGAGGATCTTTTCTTCGTGAGCTTCTTTCCCGGCCGTCAGATTCTCGCGAGCGGCGTTCACCGCGTTGATCATTCCTTCTGAAATGACGAGTGCGCCTTCTTCGGCACTGACTTCTCGGAGCGAGTAGGCGCTTTGTCTCTCGAAGTAATCGCGGACCGAAGCGATCGAAAACTTTCTAAACGCGAATTTAGCCGCCGTTGGGCACCGGAGGTATCCTTCGAGAGGATTATGACCAGTGGCATTGGCGCGCTCCATAACCTCATCACAGGCAGCCAGGGTTTTTGAGAGGCTGGACCTACCCACGGTGACGTTGGCTCCCGCGTGAGAAAGCGTTGCTGAGGCGATGACTGTGGCAAGTGCGAGGGTCCAGTTGCAGAGAGTGGAGTTGAATAGTTTCATAAATAACACCTATGTAAGTCAGGTTTCAGTTTGAGAGAGTCAGCTTATATCTTGGCTATTTAAGAAATACTCTTCCTAAAGTCTTCCGTTGTTAACGTGAGGCATTCGGGCCTCCGGATTAAGATAGATCGTTTCTGACATGGGATCTTTCCACTCCTCTTCGAGAAGGGTTATGGACTCCTCCAGCTTTTGAAGGAGGTAGGGCCTTCCGCTCCACTCCGGAAAGGGGGCCTGGGTATCGAAGAAGTTGAAAAAGAAGTGAAAAGCTTCGAAAGAAGTTAGACCCGCTTTGAGCTGGTCGAGCTCGAAATAAAACTCTTTTTTTAGATCAGCATCACCGAGAGTGAACGACAGGACGACGCTCTTGGAACGCAGCAGGTACTCCTGAAACCAAGGCATGCACTGCGACTGTGAATAACCGCAGTAATTTGAATAGACGACCTCTGAGCTCACGCCACGTTTCCAGGGAGTTGCGTCGGAGTCCTGAGCGGATTCGGGAGTTACTCCAACTCCGTTATTTCCGATGTAGTAGATCCCCTCGTTTCGATCGTACAAGACACGGTCTGAGACGAGGTCGATCCGCAGCAGGTAATCGCCGTAAACTTCGTTTCTACCGCCTATGCGCGCGGTGACGGGATTGGACCAGCAATACGTGACCTTTGACCTATCGCCCTCGCGCCCAAGTACGTCCTTGAGTGGGGCACCCAGAAAATAAATATCGCCCGTTTTCCAATGGTCTCGCTCCCATTTGCTCACCCATCGGTAGCACTTCAAAAGATCAGGTTGGATCCAAGAAGTTTCACTGAGATATCGGGGGCGCCACTTCGTTGCAGAGGTTGCCAGTACTGCCGCAGGAGGTGAGGGCGCTCCATCCGCGATCGCCGACCGCGATAGCGAAGCAAAAGAGAGGAGCGCAGGAGAGAGGCTAAAGAGAGTGGTAAAGACGATTTGTCTCGTTAATCCGTTCATAGCGAGTATTTCTCTCATTGCTAGTTCGTAAGTGACTTCAGCTCACCGCATTCGGGCGAAGGTTTTGAATTATTGTATCCAACGAGACAGCTCTCGAGAAGTTCCGTACTCCGCACGAGCGCGTCCGTAAACTGTTGACGGTAAGTCTCGGGATCCTGATCGATGTCGTGTTGGAGGTCGCCAGATGAAGCAACAGGAAGGTCCAGACTTCGAAGCAACCAGTCTTGAAGGAGTCGGGAGGTCCGCCCGTTTCCGTCCCCAAAGGGATGAATCGCAATAAACCGTCGCTGAAAATCCGCGATGAGCGTCAGGGGTGAAATTTCACCGCGAAGTTTGCCAGCAAGAAGCGCGGCCCAGTCGGCACTCGTGTCCGTCCACAGGCGCGAGAGTTCTTCTGTCACGCGCGAGCTGCTGAGGTATGTGACAAACCCAAAGTAATAAGGACTGTCGGGATAGGCGGGAACCGCATGGCCTTGCTTTGGACTTCCGACCCAGTTTTTGAGTTCTCGACAGGGCTGGAGGTTGGCGTGGACCATCGGCCTGCCGTTTGAATCCTTGAGATCAAACTTCAGTAAAACCCGTGCCTGTTGTTCCGTGATTTGTCCTTTTTTGCAGTCCGCCGAAAATCCAGGCGGAAGCTTCCACCAGGAATCGCGGATTTCACCCGGGCTTGCGCCCTTGAGTAAAACGCTCCAGCGAGTCATGAGTTCTTGATCGATCACCTGCCTATGAATTTCGCGCAGGGTGTCCATCTGAATGAACGCAGGGCCGACGGGTGAAAGCGAATCCGAAAATTCCGCGCCACGTGCCCAGATGTTCCAGGTCCGCGGAGCGGGAGTGTAGACTTGCGCCGGATCGACTGAACCTGTGGCCTTGGATTTTTCCCAGGAGCGACGTCCGATAAATCGAAGTGCACGGTACTCTGCGATCTGCGACGCGTCGACACCGTGAAAACTCTGAAGATCTTCGCGGACTTTTCGGTGCCTGTCCTGAAGCGAACATTCGAGTGGGTAGTTTTCTAATACGGAATCGCAGCTCAGGGCGTTGACGCTCCAGAGCAGTACCGCTGAACAAAAAGCCCAGTTGAGTTTGAGGACGTGCATAACAGTTTACTTAGTTCCCTGTGATTCAGCGTTT
>CAMBEX010000080.1 GCA_945865865.1 Bdellovibrio sp. ZAP7 | reverse complement strand
AGCTCGGTGATTCGCGTTTTTTCTGGCGTCGAAATCTCAGGCCGAAAGATGGTTTTCTTGCAGGGCACCTGGGTTCCGCTCCTGGGTGAATGCGAAAACCCCCGTTTTGGAATCGGGGTGCGCATGCAAACCGGTGGGCTAGGTGTGGTCGGAGTCACCGAAGTCGTCGGAGTTTACTCCAACGCCGAGGCTTCGACGCTTTCGAGAACTTCGTCGTCGGCAAATTCCCCTCAAACTCAAGCCGCCTAAGGCTTGAGTCAACCCGCTTGGCGCGGTATCATCGAAGAATCTCATGGAACGATTTGCGCGGCTCGCAGCTCAAGCACTCAACACGGTTTTAGAAACTCCCATTACTGCGACGGACCTCGAGTCCCCGCCGGATCCCAAGATGGGGGATTTTGGATTTCCGTGTTTCAAGTTATCCAAGATTTTTCGCAAGGGGCCGCCCCAGGTCGCTCAAGAAATTACCTCTCAACTCCAGGCAGCCGCCGCATTAGAAAAAGTTGGCGCCGGAATGATCACGGTTGCAGCGGTCGGTCCGTACGTGAATTTCACGGTCGCTCGAGACGAGACTCTCAAGGCGTTGCTGGGGGATATTTTAGCGGGTGAGGGCAATGGCTCGTATGGCTCACTGACCGCTCGCTCGCGCGGAAAGTGGGTGCTTGAGTACAGCTCGCCCAACGTCGCCAAGCCTTTTAATATTTACCACCTGAGACCTACTGCGCTCGGTGCCGCCCTCGATCGCATCGGGAGATTTCGGGGTTACGACATGGTCGGGATCAATCACCTCGGTGATTGGGGCACGCAGTATGGCAAACTCGCGGTCGCGTTTCGCGAGTATGGTCAAAATCTCCCCGCAGATCCTTCGATTGAAGATCTTGTTCAGATCTACGTGAAGTTTCACGCGGAGGCCGAAACAAATCCCAAGCTTGAGGATGAGGCGCGCCTGGCGTTCTTGAAACTCGAACAGGGTGATGCAGAAATGACGGCGCTTTGGAAAAAGTGCGTGGATATTTCGATGCGTGAATTTGAAAGACTCTACGCGCGGCTGGGTGTGAAGTTTGATCACATCTGGGGCGAGAGTTATTACAAAGATCTTTTGCCGGGTTTGCTTGTGGACTTGAAAAAGCGCGGTTTGCTCGTCGAAAGCGAAGGCGCACAGGTAGTCGAGGTCTCCGATGCCGAGGGCAAAGCCATGCCTCCGTGTATCATGCAAAAAACTGACGGGGCTACGATCTACGCGACTCGTGATGTGGCCGCGGCTCTCTATCGTTTCGAAAAATTTAGTTTTGATCGCATGACCTATGTCGTGGGCGGCGAGCAGAGGCTGCATTTTCAGCAGATTTTCGCGGTTTTGCGCCGGATGGGCGCTGACTGGGTTTCGCGCTGCGAGCACGTGCCGACGGGACTTTATCGATTTAAAGACGCCAAGATGTCTACCCGCAAAGGCAACTTCATCACGCTCGACGAGGTTCTCGAGCTTTCGCGCACGAAGGTCAAAGAACTCATGCGCGCACGCGAGGCGCAAAAAGGTGAGGCGGGACTTTCCGAGGCCGAGCTCGATACGGTCGCCGAAGCCATTGGCGTGGGCGCTGTGGTTTTTCACGATCTCCACACGGATCCCGCTCGCGACGTCGAGTTTGATATCGATCGCGTGGTGGATTTTGAAGGCGAGACGGGACCCTATCTGCAGTACGCGCACACGCGTTGCCTGAGTATTTTGCGAAAGGCGCGCGAGAGCGGCGAGATGCCCAAGGGCGAGTTGTTTCAGGCAGGAGTGGTTGCGCGGCTAGAAAAAGACGAAGAGCTGGCACTCGTCAAAACGCTCGGACAGTTTCCGCTGCACTTGGAGCGAACTCTTCAGTTTGGAAAGGCAAGCCAGCTTGCCCATTACCTGATCGACGTGACCCGCGTTTTTGGAGGCTTTTACCGCGAGTGCAAAGTGTTGGGCGAGGCACCCGAACTCACGCGCGCGCGCTTGATGCTGGTGGAATCCACGCGCCGAGTGCTGGCGCAGGGGCTTTCGCTGATGGGGATCAAGCTGCCCGAGAGGATGTAGTTTTCCGTCAAAATCCCGGCACTGCCAGCCTCCAAATCAGGGAGGTGTGCGCGGCCCACCGAAATCCATTAAGTTTTGTCCCGGGATGTCCGATCTGCCTGAGGAGAGGAAAGGGATTCTTTCTCGTCCTTAAATACGCAGAATGGAAAAAAAGAGCATCGTTCATAAACTAAAAGCAAAAAAGCAGGCCCTCTGGGTGGCCGGGGCGGTGATCTTTGCCGCCGGCTTGGGCTATGGTTCCGCAAGAATCTTGGCCCCTAAGGCTCAAGATACTCCTGAACACAAAGCAGGCGATCACGCCGCACAACCAAAAGCCAAGCCTGGGTTTTTTGGAAAAATTTACACTACCTATGTAGAAGCCTGGGAGAGCGTTCAATACAAGCTCAAGGAAATTAAGTTGGCAGAACTTCAAAATGACCGACTCAAGCTTCAAAATCTGCAACTCAGGCTTCAAGCCGAGCAGGTGGGTTTTGATTGCAATGCGGATTTCTCAAAATCCAAAACAGGCGACGTCGAACTCAAGCTCAACGCCGAAACCGGCGCGAAAGTGGGTCGAACCCTCGCAAGCCTTCAGTACAAGGCGCCTACGAATCTAACCCATGATCAGCTCTACACCCTGGGTGTTTCCTATTTCAAAGCGGGCGAGAATGAAAAGGCTGCCGTCATTTTCACGTGGCTTACCGGTCTTGCCGGCAGCGATGCGTTCAAGACCCCGAGAAATTTATTGATGACCGGTGTGGCCTGGTACCGACTCGACAATTTCGAAACTGCGCAAATCTATTTTGACCAGGTTCTGAAACTTGCCGATGTCGCGGCAAATCTTCCGTACCATGCGCAGGCAAGGCTTTGGAAAGCGCTCTCGTCAGAGAGAGTGGAAAAGCATCATCGTGCGCAGTTTTGGCTGATGGAACTCGTGGATTATCATCCTCAGTCCATGGAGGCATCGTGGGTCAACGGACCCAACGCCGGAAAGCTCAACTTACTCAGGCGCGGCACTCGACACGTGGCCTCAGAGCATTCCGAGCATGACGAAGATTTAGAACAAGACCACGTGCCTCAGTCACTTAAGGACGGTGGCAAGGATGCTGGCAAGGACGCTGGAAAAGAGGGAGAAGCTGTGGACGGGGAGTCCAATCAGGCGCACAAGACCCCAGCGGAAACTCACGGAGGTTCCGGTGATCACGGTTCAGACGCGCATCACTAAAAAAGCATTTGCACGAGTTTGCGCGGTGACGGCAGGCGTGATCGTGGCCGTGTCATTGGCCCGCGCCGAAACCCCAAAGCTCGAAGCTCCGTGTGCGGTTCTCGAAAAATTTGGCGGCCAGGTTTATGTCTTGGATCCATCCCGTACGCAGTTGATCGACGCCAGGCTCGGTTCTCCGATTCCGTGCGAAGGCTGGGTTTCGGTCGAGAGCGGTTGGGCAGAACTCCAGCATCGTGATGGTTTTAAGTTCAATCTTGCGGACGCGACTTTCGTTCAGATCAGCCAGAGTCTGCGAGTTGAAAAAGGCCTTGAAAAGGATCTCGGAGACCATCTGGTGATTTACAAAGGTCAGGTCTTGGCTCAGGCGTCTCCGGATCAGGGCGAACTTCGAATGGTCAGTCCCAATGCGCGCGGGCGCATGAAGTCGGGCGCCGCGATTTTCAGTTTCTTGCAGGACTCCGAAGAAACGCAGCTCGTTTCGATTGAACGCAAAGCGACCCTTGAAAATCGATTTGAACCTTCGATGAAAGTGACTGCGGCCGCTGGAGAAGCAACCTCCTTGACGATCAAAAACGACCGCATTATTCCGAGTGCACCCAAAGCGGTGACGCTCGCAACACTCCGGCCCAAGCTGGTCACGTTTCATCTCGAAGAAGATCGCAAGAAAAAAGCCTTAAAAACGGCTCTGAATCGCCAGGATCGAAAATTTGCAACAGATCTGGCGCACGAGCGCCGCTACCAGGAAGCCGATCGCGTACCGGCCGCGCTGGAGTTTTCTGAAAAAGGCGCCTCGAACTATCAGCGCCATCCTTCTGCTTCGGCTTCGGGAGTAAGGCCTGCGCAACCCTTGGAGTCCGAGGCGATGCATGACAGCTTGGCTCGCAAAGTCGGGGGCGGTGAGAAAGTCGGTTCGCAAATTTTGTTTCCAGAAGAATATCACGGCAAAGCTCAAAGGTCTGAGCTTGAGGTGGTTGATAAGTCGGCAGATAAAATTGGGTCCGATCCAGAGAGGCGTCGGCTCATGGAGGAACTTTCCAAGATTAAAGTGACCGACTAAAAAAGGTCAGTCGCTCCAAACCCTCACGGAAAGAGGATGAAAATGCGTAGTAGTCTTAGATTTTATTTCTTCATCTCAAGTTTGTTTCTTGCCACACTCGGGGTTTCCACAGCCGCGCAGGCCGTGGGAGGCGGAGGGGATTATGATATCTCCACCGGTCTTTCGTTTAATCGCGTTCAATATGCGGCAAACAGCTACTCTTGGACGCGGCGCTGGGGTGGTTCTGTGGGAATCAACTTTTCAGCCTCCTCAGGCATCGAGCTTTCGCTCCAGGATTTGACTGAGCGAACTTATATTCCGGGCTACGAAGATACGACCTTTCATGATCAGGTGATGAGCGTGAACTGGGTTCAGCAATTGATTGGCAGAGGTCACGCTTTGCAGCCTTATGTCAAAGTCGGAGTCGGCCAACTTAACCGTGAAGGCTCAGGTACCTATGCCAACGGAACAGGTCCGGGAGCCAGCGGATCTCTTACCGCAGTCACGGGTTTGGGGATGCGTGTTTACCTGACTCGCAGTTTTGCGATCCGGACCGAAGCAACGAGTTATCTCACAGGCGGAAATATTCAAACGTGGCGAGACAACGTAGGCGTTACTTTCGGAACGTCGCTCTCTTTTTAGGGGGCATCGCGACCGCACTTGGGATCGAGTCGCTGACCGGTTGTGCGGGAGTGGGTTATCTCCTGCAGGCCGGGCGGGGACAGATGGCGCTCATCCATCACGCTCGCCCCATTCCTGTGGTGATTGCCGATGAGCGAACGCCTCCGAAGATCCGCGAGTTGCTCTCTGAGATTCCCTCAATCAAGAAGTTCGGTGAAGGGCGCGGGCTCAAAGCCACGGCCAATTATCAAGAGTACGTAAAGCTAGATCGTTCGCATGCCGTCTATGTCGTGAGCGCGTGCGAGACGCTGAGGTTTTCCGAAAAGCGCTGGGGTTTTCCGTTGGTCGGAAGTTTTCCGTACCTGGGTTGGTTTGATCGCGGTAACGCTGAAAATTACGCGCAGGGATTGAGGGCAGAGGGTTGGGATGTCGATGTTCGCGGAGCTGCCGCTTTCTCGACATTAGGTTGGTTTCGGGATGCTGTTTTATCGACGATGATTTCGGACGGCCAGGAGTCTTTAGGGGACCTGATCAATGTGGTACTTCACGAGTCCGTTCATGCGACGGTGTACGTGAATGGACAGGCGGATTTCAACGAGAGTCTGGCAAGCTTTGTAGCGGATCGGATGACGCTCGAGTACTTCGATCAGGTGAAGGGCGCCGGCTCTGAGCAAAAGCAAGCCTACGTGCGTGCCGAGAGTGCCGGTAAAGAGCGCGTGGAACGATTTCATGTGACTTATGAAAAGCTCAAGGCTGTTTACGCAAGCGAAATGAGTGATTCAGAAAAGCTTGCCGAAAAGAGCAGGATTTTGGGTGAGCTCAAGAGTGAGCTGCAACTTAAGCGTGAAATCAATAACGCGACTCTCGCGCAGTTCAAGACTTACCGTTCAGGTGGGCCTGAGTTTGAAGGGCTTTGGTCACGCTGCGAAAACTCGTGGCCGAGATTCATGAAGGCGGTCGGGCGACTGGAGTCTCAGGATTTTGCATCGGGCTCATCCGATCAGGCCCTGGCTGCCGCACTATCACGCATTGAGCGCGAAGGTTGTTAGCGGAATCTCGCAATTACAGCGAGGTCCCGTTGACTTGGATGTCGAGCTGACCGGTCACCGTGTGAGTGCGGTACACAGGGTAGCTTGGGCAGTACGTGTTGTAATACATTGAGCTGATCAGACCCTGCATGAGCATCTGGCAGTAGAAGTCATAGCGAACTTCGGTGACTTCGATGTTTACCGAGTTATGGCCTGAGCCCAATCGGGACGAAAAGTCGATGACCTGGCTTGTAGGGGCGTTCGGGCAATAGACTGAAGAACTTGCTGAGCCCGTGCTCAAAAGTCCGGTCGTCACGGTTTGTCCGAGAGCGCGGATCGTGTACTGAACGCAGCCATACGTCGCCGTGAAGTTGGAGTAACCACTTGGCAGACTGATGCGCGAAGCGTTTCCGGCGCTCACTCGAACTTTCAGAAGATTGTCGGTTTCGACGAGCGGACTTTGCCAGGAAGGAGTAGTTCCGCCTGAGCCAGTGACCGCAAAATCGTAGGTATAAGCTGGAGCGGTGGGAGAATCCTGATCGGAGCCATCGTTCGAATCGTCTGAGTCGTCGGAGCCACCGGAGCCTCCGCCGAAATCAGTGAGATTGCCGGTGTTTCCGTTGTTCGGCTGACCTACGTTATCGACCGCGCGGTACGCCTGGCCTCCACAGCCTACAAGTCCGAGGCTGAGGGTAGAAGCGATACAAAGTGCGAAACTGATGTTTTTTAGATTTCTCATAAAAGTCTCTCGTCTCTCTTGCCTGATGTTATTGCAATGCCGGGGCCAGTGCGTCTCAATCTGACCTAAATGCCCGAATTTCCGTGGAATTTCGCTTCTCATGGGGCTCGGGCCAGCATTGCGGGGGGCGGGTTTAGCCGCGGACACAAAGACAGCTGTCAATTGTTTAGTCAGTCCTAAAGTACTTAAAAACCCGTTATTTTTACGCATTTTCTCTCTCGTGGGCGTGATTAAGCAAGGAAGGGGCCAGCCCTAGTTATCTAGCCGTTGTTTACAAAATCGAGAACGGTAGGGGTGCTGTCTAAGATCTAGACAGGCGGGGTGGCCCTCTACTATCGTTAGGGGGTGTTGAATCCCGAAGATATCCAATCGCTTAATCAGATCGGCCAGGCACTCTGGGCGAATTCTGAGCAATCGCGAAAAGCCACGATCGATGCGGTCTCTGCTGTGAGTCTTTTGTCGCTGACTCCTACTCAGGCCCTCGAAAGGGCTTCTGCCGCGCTCGTGGAACGTGCGACACGCGATGGAACTCGAGCAAACGCCAGTGCCTTGCATCTGCCTTTTTTTCGCCTCAGTTCTCAGGAGAGGTTCTTGTTGGTGGCTTTGCACTTGGAGCGCTGGAGCTACGCGCGCACTGCCGCAGTTTTGGAAGTGGCGCCTGCCAAGGTAGAAACAATGGCTTGGAAACTCCGCACTCTGTTGGACGCGCAGGTTTTGAAGGGTTCAGCGGGACGCGGTGGGGCAACCGGCAACCCGCCCAAGACGGCGTCCTGTCCTAGTTTCGATGCATTGACTCCTTGGACGCAGAAATTTCTCGACGAGGAGTACGGGGCCAAGGAGCGGGTTTTTCTGCAAAATCATCTCATGGCTTGCGATAGCTGCCGGGACTCACTGAGTCGCTGCCGCGCACTTTATTTTCGCGTCGAGGCGATTTTGCCCCGGGCTGACAGCTCGCAAAACGATTCTTTGATTCAGGTCTACACGCAGCTTCGCCATAATCTGAATCCACATGAGCGGCCTTTGAAGGCGGCGCTGGCCATCTTCTTGCGCCGGACTGAAGTGCAACTCGTGCTGGCTGGCGCGCTGACGTTGCTTGCGGTAAAAATATTTCAACTCGGGTAGGCCCGAATCACCGCGCCCTAAGTGGGTCGCTCAGTAGTTTCTCTCCGGCGGCAGGTACTGGAGCTGAAACCCTTCGGTCATGTGCACCGAAAAACTCCAGCCCATATGAACGTGTCCTTGCGCATTGAGCAGATCGCGAGGGGGGTTTGGAAATCTACCGATTTTTCGCCACGAGGAGTCGACCGCAGCATCAAACTCCTGAACACCGGAGCGGGTGAGGTAATTGACCGCGAGGAGTTTTCCGGCGGAGTCAAAGACGACATCAACAACGGTTGTGTAATCCCCGGGTCGGACGGGTCGACGGTGGGGGGTGTTTCTAATCAGGCTTTGCCAGACTGGGCCGATAGCTTCGTAAAGGCGCGCATAAAACGAGTAGTACACAGACTCTTGGGCGTTCAATAAGTTTTCGCTCCCCTCGGGAAGGGCGCGATCTGAGATCGCTTGATCCCCTCCTTGCGCGTTATGAGTCGTTCCGCGTTTTGCGCCGTCTTTGGGTGAGGGGATGCGTTTGCCCCCAGCTCCCAGTTTAAGCGGCACGCCGAGTCGTTTGAGGTCTGGCGCGTCGGGCGCGGCAGACAGGTGAGAGGGCTGAGGCACTACGTTGGTCTGTCGGGCACGCTGTTCTTTTTTGACCCGGATATTTCGATCCGAAAGATAACGCGCGTCAGGAGAGGGCGAGAGATTTTTTGGGAGCGCCGGATCCTTGTTGATGAGGAGGGACTTTTTCCACTGATTACGAATGGCTTCGAGTTTTCTGGCGTCGATGGTGTGAACCTCGGCAGGCGGCGAGTGGGTAACACTTTTTGGAATCCCGGAAACCATGAGCAGCAGAAAATGCAAAGCGGCGGCGACACCAAAAGCAATCAACCAAACACGCCAGGTGTTCGGAGGGTTTTCCGACTGCTCTGAAAAGAGTGTTGCGTTCATGGGCCTTGCTTAGGACACTAGATCAAAAGCGGAACTTTTTTTCGCTTTCAGACAGTTTTGTCATTCAAACGCGCGGCCATCAAGTCTGACCTCAGAAAGGATTCGAGCCTTGACTCAGAGCCCGTCCAAAATACAGCAGAGACCTGGCCCGGCCGGAGCTTTTGTTCCGATTTTGTGCGTCAAGCCCTTGGCGTCATGGTGGGATAAATTCAAAAAAGGTTTCGACGCCGACAAGCATCTTGAGTGGCTCGAGTGCGACGGCTTTACCGAAGTGTCGCATCATGTGAGGCAATTTGGTCAGTGCATCGTGCTTTTGATGTGCGGCACGGTGGATGATGTCATTTTGCATCTCGAACTTTTGACCGAACTCTATCCATTTACTGATCGTTTTGGGCTCAAGATCCTGGTGACCGGCCCGGCCATTAGCGCGCCCTTGCGCGAGCGGCTGGAGTCCGTCGGGTGTGTGGATTATTTGCCCGAGCCGATTTCACTCAAGGCGTTTTCCCTTAAGCTTGCGGGCCAACTCAGGGCCGTGCAGCGTGAGCAACAGGATTGGCAGAAACAAGAGGCTGCGCAAAGAGCGGCCGCTTCGGTCACGCGCGGATCGGCTTTGCAGGGAAAAACTGACCCTAAGCAGTCCGATGGGGGTCGTGCGAAAGACCAAGAGAACAAAGTTAAGTACAGGATGGGTCCGGCACTCACTCTCGCGAGTGACTTTTGGCTTTTCGAAGCGGGCGCGGTTCGTAGGCTGAACGGAAGATGGATGGTGAGGATGTTTGGTCCTGGCCCCGCGATTGGCCGTTGGAAGGAGTGCGACGTTCATCCTCCGTTTGATCAACTCGGGGAGACTTCAGCTACCCACACCCACGAGCGCTACTGGAGATGGGTGCCTCACCCCCGGAAGCCTGGAGAGGCCGGACCTGTTACCGATGATCTCTTCGCTGTGGAGGGGGGAGAGTGGATTTATCGAGGGATTCGTCCCGAGTACATTGAGGACTACTGGTCTTTTGTAGGTACCGACCCATCCCTGGTTTTTTCAGATGGTGAGAGGGCACTCGGACATAAGTTCTGGGTGGATACCGAGGAGACGATGGTCATCAGTACGGACAGTGCCAGAGCCGACGAAATCAGGGCCGCAATCTTAAAGAGCCTCGACCGTGTTTTTCGCGCCGAGCCGCGTGCGCGCGGTCCCGCGGATCGAACCCAGGAGCAAGAGCCAGAAAAACCCGAGCTCTTTCTCAAAGAAGAACTGAGCGCGCGAATGGCAAAGCTTCATGCCCCCATTCCCCAGGAAATTTTGGATGAAGCCGATCAGCTGTTCTCTCTGTCAGCCGCAAGTGGGGTTCCTAGCGTCGGAGGTCCCGAGCTTTTTTTATCGGCAGATCCCAAGCTTCCGCTTTTAAGCCCGCTTTCTGTAGCATTTCTAGTGTCTGAACTTTTGGGCAATCCCGAGCTCGACCGCTCAAGTTCCGCGTCACGCTATTGTAGGTATTTGGGCGCATCATGCGGCGGAGTCAGGGTCGAACTTTGGGTGCGAGCCGAGGACCGTTGGAATTGGGTCGGCAGCGATGACGGCACTCCGGGAATTTTTTTGAAACAAGTCGAGGCGCTGGATGCCGAAAGCGTGCTTTTGGACCCGGAGACTTTGGGAACGCTGATTCTCGAAGAAGGCCAGGTTCAGGGCGCGCTCATTTTTAGCGGTAAGAAGGCGGCGATCGTTTCTCACGAATACGCGATTTCCGTAGGGCAACTCGCGAGTGGTTTACTGAAATCATTTTCGCTTCCGGGCGGGGCCGCATTTTTGGCAGCCCCTATCCCTGAATAAATCGTTTGGCCTGAAGTCCAACCGTTTCCGCCGCCTGATCCATCTT
>CAMBEX010000079.1 GCA_945865865.1 Bdellovibrio sp. ZAP7 | reverse complement strand
AACAAGCGGCTCAAGAGTTGGCAGAATCTCAGGAAATATATTCTGAGGAGGCTACCGACGAAGCCCAAGCTGAGGTTTATCAAGAAGAAGCCCCCGCAACGCAAGAAGAGCAATCTCAAATCACTGCTGCGGATGTGACGCTCACGACCACCGCGCCAGCTTCTACTACCGAAGCCGAAACTCCTGCCGCTCCAAGCGTCACCAAAGCTGCTCGCGCACCGATTGTTTTGCCTCCGCGCCCAGTGGCTCCACGCCGAAGCATTTTGAAAATCGTCGAAGCAGTGCCACCTCCGGCTCGTCCGATGATTAAGCCCGTGGGTTCGCCTATCACTCCCGCAGGCAAAGTTCCTGCAAAGGGTCCGACCACCGACGGATTTCGCATCATCAAGATGACCAAGGAAAACTTGGATCAGATGGTGGAAGAAGAAGCAGCGAAAAAACGCGGCGGCGGACGTGAAGGTGAAATCCGCCCCGAAGACGTGCGCTTTGCGGACTACCGAAAGAAAGAAGTCATTTTTCTCCCAAGGAGAAAAAAGCTTCCCGTGGGCAAGAACTTGAAAAAGACAGAAATCACCAAACCCAAAGCTCAAAAACGCGTTGTCGTGATGGAAGAGACCATCTCGGTGCAAGACCTCGCACAACAGCTCAACATCAAGGCCGTTGATGTTGTCCGTAAATTGATGGGTATGGGGCAGATGGCCACGATCAATCAGTCTCTGGACTTTGACACCGCAACCTTGATCGGGATGGAATATCAGTACGAAGTTCGAAACGTGGCGTTCAAAGAAGAAGCCCTGATTGAAAAATCCGAGGACGCTCCTGAGGCATTGACCTCCCGCCCACCCGTGGTGACAGTGATGGGTCACGTCGACCACGGTAAGACTTCGCTACTAGACGCGATTCGTTCCGCAAACGTGGCCGCTGGCGAAGCGGGCGGAATCACCCAACACATCGGCGCGTACACCGTCGAACAAAACGGAAAACTGATTACATTCATTGATACTCCTGGCCACGAAGCGTTCACTGTCATGCGCGCTCGCGGTGCAAACGTCACGGACATCGTCATTCTTGTGGTCGCAGCCGACGACGGTGTGATGCCTCAAACCCGTGAGGCGCTCGCACACGCAAAGGCAGCCAAGGTGCCGATCATTGTTGCCGTAAATAAGATCGACAAACCGGGCGCCAACCCTGAGAAGATCAAGCAGGTTTTGGCTGAAATGGATTTGTTAGCGGAAGACTGGGGCGGCGAAACCATGTTCGTGCCTGTGTCAGCCATTAAACGGACCAATATCGACAAATTGCTTGAGTCCATTTTGCTGCAAGCTGAAGTGCTGGACCTCAAAGCCAACGCGGATACTCGCGGAACGGGTACCATTCTCGAAGCCCGCCTCGAAAAAGGGCGTGGTCCCGTCGCTAGCGTTCTCGTTCGTCGCGGAACACTTCGCGTCGGCGATGCCATCGTTTCCGGCCAGTTTGCCGGCAGAATCAAGGCAATGCTCGACGACAAGGGAAATACGGTCAAAGTAGTCGGCCCTGGAATGGCCGCCGAATGCTTAGGCTTTGAAGGCGTCCCAAGTGCAGGCGAACGCTTTGATTCCGTCGCAACCGAAGCGGACGCACGGGTCATTGCCGAAAAACGTATTGACCAGGCCCGGGCGAAGATATCGGGCTCCGCATCGAAGATGTCACTCGACGACCTTTTCTCGAAGATTCAAGCCGGAGTGGTCAAAGAACTCAACATCGTGCTCAAGGGCGACGTGTTTGGTTCTGTTGAAGCGGTTCGCGACAGTCTGCTCAAAGCCTCGACCGATAAGGTCAAGGTCAAGGTCCTTCACTCGGCTACGGGTGGCATTACCGAGAGCGACGTGCTTTTGGGTGCCGCATCTGAGGCGATCATTGTCGGATTTAACGTTCGCCCCGAAACGAAAGCTCGTCAAATGGCGGAAGCGCAGCACGTGGAAATCAAGTGCTACAACATCATTTACGAACTGATCGATGACATAAAAAAATCCATGGCGGGACTGCTCGACAAGAAAAAGGTCGAGAAATTTTTGGGCCGCGCCGAAGTTCGCCAGACGTTTACCGTTCCGAAGATCGGCGTCATTGCCGGTTCGTCAGTGGTCGACGGCAAAATTATTCGTGGCGCAAACGTTCGTTTGCTTCGCGAGAGCCGTATCATCTACGAAGGAAAGATGTCCTCGCTCAAACGCTTCAAAGATGACGCAAAAGAAGTGGCCACGGGATATGAGTGCGGTATCGGACTTGAAAACTACAACGATCTCAAGCCAGGCGACCTCATTGAGGCTTACCAAATCGAGCTGATCACTCCAGAGCTGAACGCTTAAGCCATGCAGGAAGTTCGACGTCAGCGGCTCGCGGCCGCCATTCAAGCAGAGCTGGCACAAGTGATCGCTCGTGAGGTCAAGGATCCCCGTGTTCCTCCCCTCACGATTACCTCGGTCCTCGTAACTCAGGACGGTGGCCAGGCTACCGTGAGTGTTGCGATTTTGGGCGGCTCAGACGCAGTGATCAACGGTGTCCCGACTCTCTCAGAAGGGGCCGCAAAAAAACGCATGAGTGACTGCATCACTGGGCTCGCCTCATCGGGTGGATACTTGAGGCGGCACTTGGCTCGCATTCTGACCGTGCGCCATATCCCGACGCTCATTTTTCGCGAAGATCGGGGCTATGAGAACGTGAGCCGCGTGAACGAACTTCTCAAGCAGATTACTCCCGGCGAACCCTCGAAGCCAGACTCCCAGTAGAAAGCGGTTTGTGCGGGGCGCCCTACTCATCGACAAACACGAAGGCGTCAGTTCCTTTGGAGTCATTGAAGAACTCCAGCGTTCCCTCATGCGTGCCCTAGGAGTCAAGAAGCGGGACCTTCCAAAAATGGGACATGGAGGAACACTCGACCCATTTGCCACAGGGCTCTTGGTTGTTTGTGTGGGCCAGGGCGTAAAGCTTTCGCGCTACTTTCTGGATTCACCTAAAAAATACGAAGGCACGTTTCGATTTGGCGAGACCACCGTGCCCGGAGATCCTACCGCCCCCATCACGGAAAAAACGGACACTGTTCCGGATTCGATCGAAATCCTTCGCGACCTCGCGCATCGCATGACCCTTGAACCTTACATCCAAACACCGCCCATGCATTCCGCTAAAAAAGTAGATGGCCGGCCTCTTTATGAACTTGCCCGCCAAGGAATCGAGATCGAACGCAAAGCCAAAAGCTGCCACCTTTATCAGTTTGAAATCTTGAACTACGACAAACCGCGCGCCCATGCTCGCGTCCTCTGCAGCTCAGGGACCTACATACGCACGCTGGCTCAGGACTTCGCAAAAATGCAGGCATCACTGGCGCTTCTTGAAACACTTCGCCGAACGGCCGCCGGAAACTTTGAGATTAAAAATGCCTGGACGGTCTCGCAGGTTATTCAAGCCACTGAAAAAGGAAAGCGATGGGATGAACTTCCATGCTGGGTCCCCTTTGATGAACTTTTAACCGGAATGGATCGCGCGCAAGCCACAGACGCTGAAGTGACGGCGCTCATCCATGGCAAGCAAGAGGTTCTCGTTGAAATTTTGAAAACTCTGACCCTCGCAAATAAGCCGTATGCGAAACAGACACCCGACGAATCGGTCGATCAGAGCGAACACTGTGTCTCTATTTATGAGGGCTCGAGACTGGTGGCGATCGCTCGAAGGACCGGCGGAGTCTGGGGCTTAGACCGAGTTTTTACCGTTCCCACGCTCGAAGCGAAACCTCTCCCTCACTGATTTCCACGAAGTTAGAAGCCAAGAGCCACGAACCCGGATTGAGGTAAGACGCACCATCATCCAATTGGATTTGGCCTGAGTGGTGCGTATGGCCGAAAATCACGAAATCAAATCCTCTGCGCGCGATTTCTCGAGCGGCCTCGGCAAATTCAGGGGGTTCTCCCACGATGCCTCGGGTTTTCAGTCGCCAATAAGATCGCCAGCGCTCGAGACCAATCCACGCGCGATACAAGGGCGGGTAGATTTTTAACAAGACCCCGCCCAGCCACGTGGCGGCCTCGTAAAGGCGCGGGGACTTCACAAAAAAAGGATCGTACAGGTGACCGTGCTCCACTCGAATGCGTTTGCCTCCGGACTCGATATTGAGAAAAGGAGCCACGCGGAGCGATCCCCAGTCCTCAAGAAAATTTTCGAGCGCGATGTCGTGATTTCCGACGACGTAATAAACTGTTCGCCCCTCTGTCGATAATCGTCGCAAGGCATGAACAAATTCCGGGACATCACGAGCCACGCTGGCAAGGGATGCCTGAGCGATTTCTAAACCGTCACCATTGATCACGATGTCGTAGCCAGCTTCTGCGGCCCAGTGCAGGAAAGCGATGATCTCTCCGCGCCTGCGATTGAATGGATTTCCTAAATGCAGATCCGAGATGATGGCCAACCGTGACGCGCGGATCGTGGTGATCATCAGTCAGGCTTGCCTTCAGATTTGCCTTTGTGGGCATTCGTTTTTCCGGCGACAGATTTTCTTGAACCGCGCGGTGTGGGCGCGAGGGTCCTGGACTTCGCCTCCGTCAGTCGAAGGATTTCTTCGAACAGTCCCATCTCGATATTTCCGCCCTTGAAAGCCTGAAAAAGGCGATCATTTGTCACGCGGATCCTCATGCTCAATGTTTGAAGCATCTCAAACGCGAAAGTCGGATCGCGTCTGATCTTCAGCAAAAATCCTCCTGGCTGCACTACCAAAAGCTTTGTCTGTCCCTTGGCGAACGCCGACGCAATTCGAGGCTGGGACTCAAGCAGTGCCATTTCACCGAAAAATTCGCCGCGCTTGAAGGTCACCAGCTCGACGTCACCCCGCTCCGTTTTCTTGCGGATGACCACCTCGCCTGAGCGAATGATGTAAAGCTCCCGACACTGATCCCCTTCAATGAAGATCGCTTCGCCGTCCTGAAAATCTTTTTCGAGTTCGTGTGAAAACAACGCGGACATTTTTGACCTCAGTCTAAGTTTAGTCGGTCCGAGCGCTCATCGCACTGTAAGAACGGCGACCCGCCCACCTTTTGGTGTATTCCAACGTAAACCCACTTGCGTGCCATAGTCGCCCGACAGCCTGCGACTCACTTCCCAAATATCCATCTGATCGACCGATTTTTCGTCCAAGTGCGTGATCACCGTTCCATTTTTGACGCCTGACTTTGCCAATTCCGCCGATCGTGAGTCTGCTCGCATTTCGGTGACTTCTAAAACGCGTTCGCCGCGTCGAAAGGCAAACTTAAGCGACAGTCCAGTCGCGTTTTCCTGAAGTTGCTTTCCAAATTCCTGTCCAGGAAACCAGAGCCGTCCATGCGGCAAATCAAAGATCACTCGTCCACGCGCAAGCAGGGGCGCGCCCACGCTGACCCCTGGATAACGTGATTTGAGTGCGCTCGTGTCTTTGGGTTCGTCTTTGTTTCCAAAAAACTCCGAGAGCCCCCCCAGTCCACCGATCTGCGTCGGAAACGCCGGCCGAATGCCCGAGGCCAACGGCGTATTTCCGCAACTCAATTGAAAAGGCCCTCGCCAAACGCGAGCGACTTGCTGCCAGGGCCGATGAATGCTCAGGTAAATCTCGCTTCCGGTATCCCAGCGTACGCCCGAAATTTTTTCGGTTTTCGGGGAGTTCGGATTGACTTCGCACTCACTGACCAAACCGCCCGAGGGGTCCACCGCCATTTCAGTCCACGGCACGCTCTCCGAAGGAGAAAAACCTGTGGGCGAATAAATCATCAGCGCGGGAGAGCCATTGGGAACAAATTCGACGGCGTAGTGTTTGAAAAAATCGAGTCCCAGTACTCCATCACAGCAGGCGCCACGATTTTCTGGAAATCCAAAAACCCCGGTATCCATCAGAAAAAACCGCCTAAGCGGCGTTTTCAGGCCGGAAATCGTAACGCTGTCAACCTCAATGGGTTTGGCCCAGAGCGTGGTCGCACCCCAACTCACGCGCTCGGAAGGCACGCGGTTGAGTGCAATCCAGCGAGCCACGATGCCTTGGGATCTCAGCCACTCGGCGCTCACAAAACTGTTTTCTGTTTCGGTGTCGACCAGAAATTGCCCCACCAAAACTTTCCCACCAATGTCGAAACTTACACGCACCGAAAAGGTTCCGTTCCAGCGCCGCGCGGGGGCTCGAGCCAACAGCTTTTTGTTTTCCTGACTCGATGCGGGCTCCATGCGCTCACGCCAACTCCGCGCGCCCCCGGAGGGGTTCACGCTTGGCGTTTTTTCTGAGGTGCCGCATCTGGCTGTATCACGATAAAACTTCCATTCGATCGCTGCCGCGCTTTCGCGACCCTGGACCCGCCACAAAGACTCCGCCTCGTGCAGCCAATTTTGAAAAACCTGTGACGCCTTTTCTCGGACCTCCGACTCACTCGCGCCTTGAACCGCCTGCATTTGAACTGAAAGCCTCAGCCGTTTCTTTTCTAAAATCTCGGACCACTGCCGTGTGGCCTCCTGAGCCGCGCGACGCGACCCTTCGCGAGTGGCAAACGGCTCTCGCTCCGGTTTCCATCCACAAGAAAACTGCACGAGATCGCCAAACCAAGGTCCCTCACCCCGCAGATGAGCGGTAGAACCCAGCGTGACCGTTCCGCCTTTGATTCCAAAGGTACCCGGCTTTGGCGCAGCCCCAACCTGAAGTTCCGAGATCGAAGCCTTTCGCTCGATCACCCACATCCGGCGATGTGCGTTCCATTCCTTGGGATCCAGGCTCGAAACTTTTTCGGTAGTCAGAGGTTGATCTGAATCCCGTGTCGACGAAACCAACGTGATCTCAATCGGAGGCGCCACTGCTGCTAGTCCGGCCGCGTGCGCGCGAGTCGACGACATCCCTGTCACACCCGCTAACCCAGCGCCAGCCAGCCCAGCCATGCTGACCACCGTCAAAATCCCCCCCCACTGAGTTTTTCTGAATCTCAACAAACCAGCCTCCTATTGACTCTCGATGATCCCTATAATGACATAAGCTCATGCCAACGCACGACCGATCGCCCATCATTCTCAATATCAACGGAGAAATCACTCCGGCCGACCGAGCCCAGGTCTCCGTCTTTGATCGGGGGTACCTGTACGGCGACAGTCTTTATGAAGTGGTCCGTAGCTACAACGGCGTCTTTCTGCACCTAGACGAACATCTCGCTCGAATGGAAAAATCAGCTGCACTTTGCAGAATGGTCATGGCTCACACTGCAGAATCCCTTCGCAAAGAAGTTCTCCGGACCTTTGATGCTTTTCGTTCTAAACATCGAGGAGAGGCTTACTGCCGAATCATCATCTCCAGAGGAGCCGGTAAAATTGGATTTGGACTCAATTGCCTGGAAACCCCCACACTCTATACGATTATCATCCAGCCCGTCGAAACTCCGCCTGCATCACAGTACGAACAAGGCCTTCATCTCCAAATCTCCGAACGTCTCCGCAACGACAGTCGCGCGCTCGATCCGGCCATGAAGTCGGGAAACTATCTCAACAGCCTGCTTGCGTATCTCGACGCGAGCTCGCTCAATTACGATGACGCCCTACTCTGCAACGCGGACGGGCATGTTACCGAAGGCACAACGTTTAATGTATTTTACGTTCATCGCGGAATTCTTTGTACACCGCCACTCGATATCGGAATCCTGGATGGAATCACCCGCCGAAGAGTCCTGACCCTAGCGCAGGGATTGGGCATTGAAGTCCGCGAGGTTCGATTTCCGCGTGAGAGGCTTTACGAGTCGGATGAAATTTTTGTCAGCAGCTCCATCAAGGAAGTCATGGCCGTGACCAAGCTCGATCAAAAACTGATTTCAAAGGGCAAGCCTGGGCCGGTGACCCGAAAACTACTCGTCAAATACCGCGAGGAAATCACGCAGCTGACAGGCGCCCGCGGCAAAAGCTGAGTGAACCTACGGAAGCGGAAAAGAAAATAAATATGGCAGCCAGATCTTCAAAAACTTCGCCCCCAACTCCTGACCTCGCTCGACTCCGCAACCTCACGATTGAGGCGGCCCATGCCGCCGGAAAAGTTCTGAGAAAGTATTTCGGCAAAAAATTTACCGTCCGGGAAAAAAAAGGTGCCGGCCTAGTTACCAATGCGGACACGGAGGCGGAAGCCGCAGCGATCCAAATTCTAAAAAAAGCGGGAGATCGGTTTGAATTTCTCGCCGAAGAATCCGCGCCCGACTCCAGCCGCGCACGCTCTCTTCCGGGGCGCTGGATCCTGGATCCGCTCGACGGCACCACCAATTTCGTTCACGGATTTCCGATGTTCTGCGTCTCAATTGCGGCCGAATGGAATGGAAAAACGGTCGTGGGAGTCGTTTACCATCCGATCCTGGATGACACGTACGTCGCCGTTCGAGGTCAAGGCGCGTTTATCAATGGAACACGCTTGAAGGTGTCAAAAACCAAACGCCTCACCGACTCACTTTTGACCACGGGCTTTCACTATCGAAAAGATGAACTGAGATTTGAAATGAAGGCGTTTGAACGACTCAGTGAAATCGCACGCGCGATCCGGAGGCCCGGAAGCGCCGCACTTGACCTTGCCTACACCGCGCGCGGAGTTTTTGACGGTTTTTGGGAGCGAAACCTTTCTCCGTGGGATATCGCAGCTGGTGCGCTCTTAGTTCAGGAGGCCGGCGGAAAAGTGACGGACTTTTCGGGTAAACCGATCACCTCCCATACCCACGAAATTCTAGCTACCAACAAAAATTTACATACCTCGGTGAGACAAAGCATTGCGCCCGAGAGTTGTCCTATTTGACAGTACCGCATTCAGTTCTTACACTTAGGTGAGGAACCAAGGTCCGCACTTGAGTTTCGTGCCTTGCCTATGGAGGGGCTCGCACTATGTCCACTTGGGTCTACTTTCTTTCGAAGTTCACCGCCGAAGCGCTGCTTTTCGAGACGCTTGTCATTTTTGGACTGATCGCCAGTTACGCCGCTTTTTATGTGCTGAGAAAACGCAAATTTGGATCGGCAGATGACCTCGTTCCGGCAGGCGTTGTAAAAACCTATCTCAACGAATTGATTGTGGACGCTGAGCAGATGCGTGCCCAACTTTTTGGCCTGCTCAGCGCTGCCGGAATTCAACTCTCTCCTGAACACAAAAGCGCACTCGGTACTCACTCCTCCCATCTGGCCGGCCATCTGGTTGCCGACCCCGCGCTCATGCAAAAAATCATTATCCTCGAAGCAAAGATGCAGGAACAAAGCACGGCCATGGACACCATGGTCACGGAAAAGTCCCGGATTGAATCGGAGCTTTATGTCGCGAAATCGGCCAAGGGACAGGGCGGTGCTGAAAGTGCGGGCGACAATGCCGAACTTCTGCGAAAGATCGACGCGCTCGAAAGCAAGCTTGCTGAATACAGCGTGATCGAAGACGACCTGGCTAACCTCAAACGTCTCCAACAGGAAAACGCACAACTCAAATCGGCTCTTTCCGCCGGCGCTCAACCTACCGCAGCCCCAGTTGCTCCAGTAGCTGCGGCCCCGGTAGCTCCGACAGTCGCGGCTTCGCTTGCTCCAGTAGCAGCCGCTTCGGCGATCGCTCCCACGCCTGAAGTAGCTGCTGAAACAGGAGACGCGCCCATCAACTTTGAGTCACTCGTTGATGAAGTCGAAAAAAGTCTGCAAAAAAATGCTCCTCAAAACCCCGAGGCGAGCACGACTCAAAGCTCCGCTGCACCTGAACCGATCGCAGCAATAGAGTCCCCTGCTCAAGCCGGAGCGACCAGTCAACCCGACACTCAAGGAAAAAGCGATGCCGACCTCCTGGCCGAATTCGAAAAAATGCTCAATCCTTGATCCGGTGCGAGCCGGCGCAATGGGTGCGCTGATTTTTGTGGGCACTTTCATTCACGGGGGTGCGCATGCGAAAGCAGCCCTTGCCCCTTCGCTCCCTCGTGTGAGCGAAGCCACTCTTCAAAGAGAGCTTCACTCCAAGCGCTCGCATTCATTTGCCTCACTCCTCAAAAACTGGGAATCCCAATATGGAGTCCAGGCAGTAGAACCCCTCATCAAACTTGCGTCTCAGAAAAAAAATCCAGACAGCGATCGCTACATCGCTCTCATGGGGGCGGCAAAACTGGGTGGCCGCGAGATCGCGCCTCGCCTTCTCGTGTTCTTGAAAGATTCTAGCTGGATGCTTCGAAGCGGTGCACTGCGTGCCTTGTCCGCTCTCAATCACCCGCCTTCTTCACGCGCGGTACTGCCTCTGTTGCAAGACCCCGCGCTGGTCGTCAGAAGCGAAGCCGTCGATGCGGTCGATCGGCTTCATCCGCCTGGCAGCGAAGAGGCCCTATTGCGCGCACTTGAAAGCCGCGCGAACTATCACAACGGAAAAGCACAGTGGCTGCCGCAAAAGGCGCTCAAAGCTCTGGCCCGTTTTAAAAACCCGGCTCACGCCCCGAAACTTTTGCCTCTTCTAAACCATTCGGATGATGAATCGCTTCTTCGCGAAACGGTCCTTGCACTCGAAACCATGACAGGTAAAAAGGCCGGAAGATCCCCGGCAACCGCGAACCTCGCACTGCTCGTCAGTGAGTGGAAGGGCAGGCTCTCAGAGAGTCCCTCAAAACCCTGAGGATTCGATCTCTTTTTCGAGTTTCTCTTTTTCAAGGCGGGCGATTTT
>CAMBEX010000078.1 GCA_945865865.1 Bdellovibrio sp. ZAP7 | reverse complement strand
GAGCGCTGTTGAAATCGTGGAACTCATAGAGATCAGTCTAACCCGCAGCGCATTAAAACGGCCTTGAAAATTCCGAAAGATTCGGGATAAAAGTTGACCAAATTACATCATCACGGTGTTTTTGGCAGTGTTTATGGGAGTAATATGCCGCTTTACGAATACGAGTGCCTGGGCTGCAAAAAAGTTCACGAGATCGTTCAGAAGTTTTCGGACCCCGTGCTCACCGAGTGTGAGGACTGCAAAGGCTCACTCAAAAAACTCATGAGCATGGGTTCGTTCGCGCTGCAAGGCAGTGGCTGGTACACGAGCGATTACAAACGCAAGAGTGGAACAGCGGGTAGCAGCAGCGAACCCAAGAGCGAAGCAAAGAGCGGCGGCGAAGCAAAGAGCGGCGGCGAAGCAAAGAGCGGCGGAGAAACAAAGAGCAGCAGCGGACCCAAGAGCGAAGCCAAGAGCGGCGGCGAGTCGAAAACTTAATTCAGCGTTTAGATTTTTAGGCCGTATTTTTCGCAAATCTCAAAGAGGCGATCGAAGTGGTACATTCCCGTGGAATGACGGTCGTTCCAGTTGATTTGGAGAGCGTAGCGTCCCACGAGTTCCACTGAGTTCGGCTTGATTGTGTTCGCAATGGATTCTTTTTGAATCACCCGCCGGCCGGATTTTTCATCCACACACATCGCGCAAGGGCATTCAAATCTGAGCTCTAAGTAAGGCACCTTAAATTTCTCGCCTGTGTTCCAGGCCAAAAAAATTTCTGTGGGGCTGTGCGGTTCGACGTGGCTAGGGATGCGATTCATTTTGCGTTTATGTCCTCGAGGTTTGCCGCATGCAAGAGAGCTTTGAGGTCAGATGGGAATTTAAGTTGCCGGCGTCGCTAAACCGCACGCCTCGGCGACGCACGCCACAAGCCACCCAGCGTCCGCGCGCGCCTCATCGGCATCCGCCTTCTTGTAGAACTCTGAGGGCGTAAGATCCTCGCTCCCATAAAACGCAAGTTCGCGGTCTCGTCGCAGAGAGCGAGAAATCCCGCACATTCGATCAACGTGTGGACGAACAACCTCGGGTAACGTGCTCAAATTCTGCTGGAGAATGTCGCTCACGTCGTGGATGCGAGGTACCTCAATCAGTGAAAATCGAAGAAGCGCCTTGAGAGCAAGTTCGACGACTTCTTGTGATTCTCGAACGACGTCCGCCCACGCTGATTCTGCATGGAGAGTGTCAATTCCTTTGAGGCGAGCTTTGCAGCGTTTGACGTAGTCGGTGACGAGTGATGCGTTCTTCATGATTGAGCTCTCTTTCGAATCCAATAGGGATGACCATGACTCATGGCTCGCGCGAACTGGCCTTCGAGCACGGCCTTGCGAATCTCGACAAATCGTCGGTGAATCTCGCCTCGAGGATCCAGTAGAATTCTTCCTTCGGTTGCGGCCTCAAGCCAGAGGCTTCCGCATTGATCCAGTGACTTGGGCATCTGTACGAACTGAGGATTGACGGGATGCCGTTCCTGCGTGATCTCTTTTTGAATCGGTTTTGAAAGATCCCATCGCTTGTAGAGTTCGCGCTCGACTGAGAGATTCGTGACGATCAGGAGATCGATGTCAGAACTCTCCGTCAGCTCTCCTCGCGCGGCTGATCCAAAAAGCACGATGCCCTCCATCTCGCGATCGGAATATTCTAAAGAGATGGCCCGAGAGAGTCCGGAAAGTTCGGGATTACGTTGAATTGTGGGGCTGATGGAATTTTGGAGTACGCTTTCACAAAAGTGATTGAGCGACACGTGAGCGCGGAGTGCGGCTGACTTGAGCGTCCGATGGAGATCGGGCTGAACTCGCAGCAAGAAGGTTCCAGAGGGTTTTTGCCTCATATTCGCTTTAATGATATCATGATATCATTCTGAATGTATAGTGCTATCCACAGGCTGGAGACTGCGAGCAAGGGTTGAGCGGGAGGTCGCGTTAGGTTAAACACGAGGGACAGGAAACAAGTAGATGACACTTTTGAAGGATGCCTCGGCAAAGAAACCCCTGAGGGGCGCGATCATTGGGTACGGATTTATTTCGGGTAAGGGCCATATTCCGGCTTATCTCGAGCGCGCGAAAAACCGAGGCGATGTCGAGATTATTGCCATTGCGGACATCTGTGAGGGGCGCAGAAATCTTGCTCAAGAGACGCTTCCTCAGGCGCGCATTTATTCGGACTATCAGGCGCTCTTAAACGCTGAATCCGCCCATCTCGATTTTGTCGACATTTCTACACCGCCTTGTGATCACGCGGCCATCGCGCATGCCGCTTTCGATAAAGGCCTGCACGTACTTTGCGAAAAACCTTTGACCACGACGCTTGAAGAAGCGCGCTCCCTGCTTGAGCACGCAATGCGCGCAAAACGCGTGCTTTTTCCCTGTCATAATTACAAACACGCGCCGGTGGTTAAGGCGATTCGTGAAATCATCGACAGCGGAAAAATCGGAAAAGTTCGTTCACTGACGCTCAATACTTACCGCAACACGCACGCCAAGGGCGTGACCGAGTGGAAAACAAATTGGCGCCGTGAAAAAAAGTACAGCGGTGGCGGAATCGCGATGGATCACGGCAGTCATACTTTTTATCTGACCTTTGACTGGTTGGGTTCGTACCCCACAGCAGTCACTGCCAAGATGACCAATCTCGAGCCAGGCAAGTACGACACTGAGGACAACTTTACTGCGGTGCTGACGTTCCCAACCGGAATCGCGCACTCGCATCTGACCTGGACTGCCGGAGTTCGCAAAGTCATGTACACGGTTCAAGGGGAGCGTGGCGCAATCACCGTGGACGATGACGACCTCCAGCTCGCCGTGATGGAAGCAACCGGGGGCGCGGATGTCGCCCAGGGAGCAGTCCGCTGGAATGTCGAAAAGCGTTCGATCGCTTCGAACTGGATGGATGCGAGTCACGTGTCTTGGTTTAATTCTCTTTTTGACCAGTTTCAGGCCGCTATCGAAAAGGGCGAGTTTGTGGGCAAAGAGGCCCGTGAGTCGTATCTCTGCATTCAGTTGATCACCACGGCTTACCGGTCGGCCCAAGAAGGGTGCCGTGAGTTGCCGCTCGCCACTGAGGTCCCCGTTCAGGCCTGATTTTCGAGGCCTTTTTCTGTCCATTTTGACGCTGTTTGCAGCTTGCGAAACGCGTTTCGGTGGACTAATACGGTCGAACTATTTCTATTTGTATTGTTCTGGGCTCCCTCACTGGGGTCCATCGGACGCATCGCGGGAGAAATCCCAGGAGTAAATAAATGAGCCCAAACCAGAAACCGCTCACCATCGCCCCAGCTACTGGCAAACTCGCAATCCTGACCCCAGGATTAGGAGCTGTCGCCACGACCTTTATCGCAGGTGTTGAAGCTGTGAAGCGCGGAATGGCAAAGCCAATTGGTTCCTACACCCAGATGGGTCAGATTCGCCTGGGCAAGCGCAGCGAAAAGCGCATGAAAAAAGTGAACGAGCTGGTTCCTCTCGCAAACCTCAACGACGTGGTTTTTGGCGGCTGGGATATTTTTTCTGAAAACGCTTACGAAGCAGCCAAGCACGCACAGGTTCTCGATAAAGATACGATCGAAGCGCTCAAAGAGCCGCTCTCCAAAATTAAGCCCATGTCGGCGGTTTTTGATAAAAACTTTATCAAGCGCATCGACGGCCCAAACGTCAAGACGGGCAAGACCAAGATGGATCTGGCCGAACAACTCCGCGCCGACATCCGTAACTTCTTGAAGGACAACGGTTGTAACCGCGCCGTGATGGTGTGGTGCGCATCGACCGAAGTGTACACGCCACCGACTCCCGTTCAGGCAACTCTCAAGTCGTTTGAAGAAGGTCTCCGTAACAACGATCCTTCGATTCCTCCTTCGCAGATTTATACCTACGCAGCTCTCAAGGAGCGCGTTCCGTACGCAAACGGCTCACCGAACATTTCGGTAGAAGTCGCTGCGCTTCAAGAACTGGCTCTAGAAATGGCCACCCCGATCTGCGGTTCTGATTTCAAAACCGGTCAGACCCTGCTCAAGACCGTCATCGCACCAGGCCTTCGTAATCGCCAACTCGGTGTAGCTGGCTGGTACAGCACCAACATTCTCGGCAACCGCGATGGCGAAGTGCTTGATGATCCAGGTTCGTTCAAATCCAAAGAAGTCTCCAAGAGCGGCGTGCTCTCGGATATTTTTTCGGCTGAACAGTACCCCGATCTTTACAGCGACATTCACCACGTCGTGAGGATCAATTACTATCCTCCACGCGGCGATAACAAAGAAGGCTGGGACAATATCGATATCTTCGGCTGGATGGGTTACCCCATGCAGATCAAGGTCAACTTTTTGTGCCGCGACTCGATTCTGGCTGCGCCGATCGTGCTCGACTTAGCACTGTTCATGGACTTGGCTTCACGCGCTGGAATGCGTGGAATTCAAGAATGGCTCTCGTTCTACTTCAAGGCGCCCGTAGTGAAGCAAGGCTTGAGCCCAGAGCACGACCTCTCGGTCCAGCTCATCAAGCTTGAAAACACACTGCGGTTTTTTACCAACGAAGAGTTGATCAACCATCTCGGTCTGACTCATTACGGCGTGGACGAAGGCGAGAACGCGTAACTGCGTTCGGCCTCGGCTGTGCAAAGCACGAGTGACTGGGGCAGCGGGCCACGCATGACGCGGCTTCGTGGCTGTAGTGGACTTCTAAAAAGTCGTGTAACCTGAGAGGTATGGATTCCAACGTGAGTTCTAAATTCATGACCGGAGATCTCTGGCAGGCGTTAATTCTTCTTGGGCTCGTGGGCTTTTTGGCCATGACCTACCTCGTTCGCGTGGCGGTCCGTGGTCGCGCGAAGTTTGACCGGGTTGAAAAGCAGGGGGGCAGCAAGCTTCTCAGCAAAGAAGTCATGGAAATGGCTTACTGGGGAGTTCAGCCTCTCGGCAAGTTGCTCGTTTTTCTTCGCATCACTCCCAATCAGGTTTCCTGGAGTTCGCTCGTTTTTGCGATTCTCGCCGGGGCTTGTTTGTCGGTGGGACATTTCGGTTTTGGAGCCGTTTTTGCGACTATTTCGGCGTTTTTAGATTCTCTCGACGGAATCGTCGCTCGACTGACCGGCAAGGCTTCGGACGCGGGCGAAGTACTCGACGCCGCCGTGGATCGATACTCCGAGTTTCTATTTTTGGGCGGGCTCGCGATCTACTACCGAGAAATTCCGGTACTGCTCGGGTTGTCTCTATTAGCTCTCATGGGTTCGTTCATGGTGAGCTATTCGAGCGCCAAGGCAGAGGCGCTTCAAGTATCCGCTCCATCCGGAAGCATGCGCAGGCCTGAGCGCGCGGTTTACCTAATTTTGGGCGCGTTGCTGTCGCCGCTGACGATTCCAATCTTTGAAACCGATCGGCCGTACTCGATTGCGATGGGTCATCCCATGGTCATCGCGCTTTGCTTGGTGGCGGTGCTTGCCAACGTGTCTGCGGTCGAGAGGCTTTGGGCCATCGCTAAAGCCATTCGAGTTCGCGAAGCCGAAGAGCGTCGCCTTGCGATGGCTCAGGCAGAAGAGTCGGCGGAATTAGAAGCCGACACCGTGAGCTCACAGCGCGGGCGAGAACTGACTTGAAAGCAGCAGAATCCTCGGCCGTTTCACGCCCTTCCGTGCTCGCTTCTTTTACCCGTTCACAAGTCACCTCACTGGCTGCGACTCTCGCGGATTTTGGGGTACTCATCTTTTTAGTCGAGGTCCTTGGGATTTGGTACGTGCTGGCTACCGCTTTCGGCGCACTGGCGGGCGCGGTAACTTCGTTCTTGGCTGGGAGGCATTGGAGTTTTGAAGCCGCATCCGGTGCGCTTCGGGGGCAAGCTTTGCGTTACTCCTTGGTTTCTGGATTGAGCCTTTTACTCAATACCTCGGGCGTCTATCTCTTCACGGATCTCGTTGGACTTCCTTACGTCGCATCCAAGGCTTTGATTGCGTTTTTAGTGGGCGTTTTCTTTAATTTTCCGCTGCACCGGCATTTTGTTTTCAGATAAGCATGGAGTCTATGCAACCCGAGAGCTCCCGCGCGATCAATCAACCCCTCATCAATCAGCCTAAAGGTCAGAAGCCATCTCTTCGAGGCCCTATTCCAGGACCTAAGAGTCAGGCCATTCGGGCCCGCGAAGATCAAAATCTCGCGCCAGGGCTGCAAGGATTTGCGCTCATGGCCGGAATCGTCGTGGACCACGCTCGCGGGAGTGCGGTGACGGATGTAGACGGAAATACCTTTATCGACATCATCGGTGGGATTGGGGTGAATGGTTTGGGCCATAGTCATCCAAAATTTGTCGAGGCCGTCAAAGCTCAGGTCGAGAAGGCTTCGGTCGGAAGTTTTACCTCAGAGCCCAGGGTCGAGCTTTTTGATCGTCTGGCCGAACACCGTCCTGCTCCGAAAGTTCATCGTACTCAGTTGTATTCGAGTGGTGCGGAGGCCGTGGAGTCGGCCTTGCGTCTGGCCAAGTGCTCGACGGGTAAATACGAGTTTGTGAGTTTTTGGGGCGGTTTTCACGGAAAAACCATGGGTGCGTTGTCTCTCATGGGATCGGATTTCAAAGACAGGCTCGGACCCATGGTGCCGGGTTCGCACATTGCACCTTACGCCAATTGCTACCGATGTCCGCTCAAGCTTGAGTACCCTTCGTGCGGAATGGCGTGCGTCGAGATGCTTCGCAAGCAGATCAAATCCACGACAGCTGGAGAGATCGCAGCGTTTATCGTTGAGCCGATGCAGGGCACGGCCGGAAATGTGATTCCCCCGAAAGAATTTTTGCCTGCGGTCCAAGAAGTCGCGCGCGAAGTGGGCGCACTGTTGATCGTTGACGAGATGATCACGGGATTTGGTCGTACCGGAAAATATTGGGGTGCCGAGCACTCAGGTGTTGAGCCCGATATCGTGACTCTGGGCAAACAGTTTGGCGGAGGATTTCCGATCAGCGCAGTCATGTCGCGAGATGAGATCGTAAACGCCAAGCCCTGGTCCAATCCCTCTGGTTCGTCATCGAGCTACGGTGGAAATCCTTTGGCTGCCGCGGCAGCCGCAGCTGCGACTCGAGTGATTGACGAGGAGGGGCTGGTCGAAAACTCTCGGGTGATGGGCGAATATTTTTTGCGCAAACTCGAACCGATGGTGGATCGCTACCCGTTTGTGGGTCAGGCCAAGGGGTTGGGACTTTTCTTGGGGATTGAGCTCGTCAAAGACAAAGGTACCAAAGAACCGCTTTCTAAGACCGCGACCAACCGGATTTTTTCGGAGTGCCTGAAGCGTGGACTCTTGACGATGTCTTATGCCTCGAGTTTTCGGATTCAACCTGCCATGACGATTGATTCGCAAACGATTGACCACGCGGTTGCGATCATCGACGAAGTTTTTGAACTCGTCACGCGTGAAGGATTTTGGAAGGCGTGAGTCAGGTGCGGGCGCTTTGAGACTAGAAGCCTTGAAAGGCACGCATGCAGCGTGAACTCAGATACGGTTTGTGGGTGAGTGCTCCCTCGACAAAACCTGCAGCCATATTTCCGGATTCTACCGCGCCATTCATGTAGCCTCGATACTCCCAGCTCACATGCTCGCCCGCGAAATGAAGACCCTGGGCGCTACCCAGGTTGAGATTGGTCTTGGACATCTCGCCCACCTTGAAAGAACCGCTGTAGGAGGCTTCCCAACTGTATTCTTTGACTCCGAGCAAATGCTTTGAAGCCTCCGGAAAGAGCTGTTCGACTTGAGCCAGGATCTTTGCTTTTTGAGCTTCAGGAGCCAGGGATTTGAAGTTGTCCCCGTCAATGTAGGCGGTGAGGGAGCCTGCCTTGCCGGGCTGGCCTTGGCTACTATCCCAAAGCTGAAATCCCGATGAACTCAGAGCACCTCCCGAATGCTTGGCGCTGCTCCAAAATCTCTCGTCAAAATACATCACAAACTTGGTGTGTCTCCCATAGGTGGTGTCGGCAAGGGCTTCTAATTTGGGCGTGCTCACACCGGGTACGTTGAGCTCTAGATTTCCAAAGCTTTTGAGAGGGATGGCCAAGATCACCTGATCTGCTTCGACTTTTTTGAACGATCCGTCTGGGAGTTGAAAGTTGAGTTGGTAGGTCTTGCCATCGGCGCTACTGATGCCAATCAAGCGATGTTCGCTGACAATTGCACTCTCGTGTTTTTTAGCCAGAGCGAGCGTGATTTGTTCGGTCCCGCCTCGGATTCGATAGAGCTCGTCGTTATAGGGGAGGGCTTCGAGGGATCTTGCGCGGAGATCGACTTTAAAGAGATCAAAGAACATTCGGGCAGAAATTTTTTCAGGATCCACTCCGACCTCACTCCAAGCCAGTGCTCTGACATAGCGTTCAAGTGAGGGATTTGCCCCCTTTTGTCGGAGGTATTGAAGGATTCCTAACTGGTCGAGTTCAAGTTCAAACGGTGAATGGATCATCCGGCCGGCATTTTTCCGGCGCACCTTGAAGTCCACGTCTTGGAGTTGCTGAAAAAAGCGTTCTTGATCGGCGGCGATATTTTCCAGGGCCGTCTGATTTTCTTTAAAGAGGAGCTCTTGAGTTTGCTGGGCTGTCAGCACCCGATCGCCATCAATCCAGGAGCCCTCTTCAAATCCCGGAGGGGTTTTGCGCTCCATGAGCGGAATGCCAAGCTCCTTGATCAGAGAAAGCATTTCAAGGTGGGTCGAGTCCACGAGCTCTGCGCCCCGATTGGTGACGAGTCCCGTGCCGTAATTGTTGATGGGACTGTCGATCCGGCCTCCGACGCGTACGTCGGATTCAAAGAGCTGTGCTGAGATTCCTCTTTTTTTGAGTTCATGAAGCGCGGTGAGTCCGCTGATCCCGCCCCCCACTACGACCACGCGGGGAGTGTCAGCGAGAGCCGCGGACGAAATGAGAGCGGAAATCAAAAGCGTCGCCGCGAGGGTAGCGTGAAATCGTAGGCCGGATTTTAGTACTTTCATTGCAGAACTCCCGAAGGGCCGTGGGTTTCGGAAGCACCGGAGTTTTGGGTATTTTCAAAAAGTGGGATGGGCGTCAAAAAGCGCTTCATCGAAAACACATCATCCGGCATGGATGTAGGAATTTCTCCGGACCGAGCGATCTCAGCGGCGCGCTCTCCGGCGATCGCGCACTGACTTCCACCGTAGCCATTGCAGGCAAAGGCCACGATGATCCCTTTGTGAGTAGCGCCATTGGGATCCACATAAAAAGAGATCACCGGCATCCGGTCTTGGGTAAAGCCCATCAGCCCTGACCAAGCTCGAATGGGGGGCTGGTCGGATTGAACGGGTGTAAACTGCACGGTACGTTTGCGAACCTGATCGAAAATATCTCTTACGAAGGGAGGCTGATCTATTTCTTCGCGACTCACGGGAGTATCGAGGCCGCCCCCGATGTGCAGCATTCCAAAGAGTCCATCTTCGTCCTGATATTGCTTGCTGATGGGGTAATTCCAGTAGAGGTCCCCGTTATCGGTAGTGACGGTGTAGCGTGCTTTTAAGACGTTTGGCTGGTGCTCGAAGTTGAGAAGGTGGCTCACGCGAGGTTCGATGAATTCTGTTCCTTCTAGAATTTCTGGAATAGAAACATTGGCAGCGACGACGATTTTTTTTGAGCAAATCGTCTCACCCGCAATCGCGATCTCGTAGGTGCCATCCGCAAGGGGAGTGATTTTGGATACGGGTGACTGCGTGTAAAACAGCACTCCACCAGCGACTGCGTCTTTGACGAGAGCGTCCACAAATTTTCCGGGATGAAAATTTCCGCTTTCCTGGATAAAACGCCCAGAAAACTGAGTTTTGATCCCAGTTTTTTCTAAGATCTTATCTGAAGACCAGATTTCAAAACCCATCCCGAGAGAGTGAGCGAACTCGACCTCTTCGTGTAATCCGTGAGCCTCCTCGGGACTCGTAGGAATTCGAAGCCATCCGTCAAAGGAGGCGTCCACTTTGAGTTGGTTTTCAGTAATGAGTTTTTTGACGATACGGACGTTGTCTCTAGAAAATTCGAGAAGGACTTTCGCCTGTCGCTCGGCATTTTTTTGAAGGTCCCGTTCATCGAGGTCTCGAAATTTCTCTCGTAGAAAATCCTTCTGCGCTTCGACAAAGCCTCGGTAGTGATGCAGAAAGCTTTCTTTCATGGCTTCGATGTTGCCACCATTGCGACCGCTTGCGCCCCAGGCAGGGCGCATGCCGGATTCTATGAGGACGACAGTCTTTCCTTGAGCCGCCTCAAGTATCAAATTTGAGGCGGTGCTGGCACCGGTCAGACCCGCGCCGATCACGACGTAGTCCGCAGTTTCAGGAAGCGACGCCGTGGACCGAAAGCCTTCGAGGTCACTCGGAGTTTGGAGCCAAAAAGGGGTGCTATCGATGGGAGGTTCAATAGGACTCAAGAGACGTCCACCCGTCTCTGCAATCATTTCTTGAAACAGGCCGCGGGTGAGTGGGTCGAACTTGTGGCCAAATGCCTTTTCGATTTTAAAAAACTCACTCTGCAACTCAGGGGTCACCCGACCCTTTGGAGTGGCATACGCTTTCGAAGCCTTTTTGAGCTTTTGCAGCGCTGCAAGACATAGCTCCCCGTCCTGGCTCAGAGAGCGAGCCAGATCAAATAACGGAAATGGGGACGACTCTGCAATCAACGGCACCAAGTTCTCTCCTGCGTGAGCTGCTCTTTTCTTTTCGGTCCCCTGAGAATTGGGTATGAGGGCTTTACGATGTTTTGTGCTGCCGAAATAGAAATGTCCGCCTTTTGGGCAGAATAGAAATGTCCTCTTTTTTTGAAACTTTAGAGTTCTTAGGGACTTAGAGCTGAGAAGAAGGGAGGCATG
>CAMBEX010000077.1 GCA_945865865.1 Bdellovibrio sp. ZAP7 | reverse complement strand
TGTGTTCGGTTATGCAGGTCGCTTCAATCCGACGGCAAGACTGCTTGGCCCGTGCGTCTTTACCGTTTTGATTGCCACCTACCTTGCGATGGCCGGAAAACTTCAAGCTTTAAGAAAACTCGAATCCAGCGCCAAAAAATTTCAAAACCTCTTTAGTTCGACCTTTGAAGGGGTCGCCATTCATAAAGCCGGCGTCGTGCTGGACATTAACGAGTCGCTGGCAAGCATGCTCGGTTATTCGGAATCCGAAGTCATCAATCACTCCGTCTGGGAGTTTTTCAACCCTAAGGACCGCGCGAAGTACAAGCACGACTGGCAGGGCATGATTCAGCGACCACACATCGTCAGGCTCGTAAAAAAAGACGGTACTGAGATCCCGGTTGAAGCTTTGACCAAATCCTTTGCGTTTGAAGGAGAAATGGTTCTTTTTACGGCGATTCAGGACATCAGTGAGCGCCTCAAAAACGAGAGGACGATCGCCGATCAACAAACCAAAATGATGACGGCCTCAAAGATGTCCGCCTTGGGACAAATGGCCGGTGGCGTAGCCCACGAAATCAACAATCCCTTGGCCATCATCCAGGGCCATGCCCGGCTCCTGAGCCAGCGCAGCATTCGGGGTGAGCTGACGCCCGAAATAATCCAAGAGGTTACGACAAAAATCGATGCAACCGTGATGAGAATCGCAAAGATCATCCAGAGTCTTCGAATGATCGCGCGCGATGTCGAAAACGCTCCCCTGACCACCGTCCCGCTCTCCAAGATCATCTCCGATACACTCGATTTGTGTACAGAACGGTTTCGCAGGCACGGCGTGACGCTCGAATTCAGTCCGATCAGTGACGCGCTTGAAATCGACTGCCGACCTCACGAAATCGGACAGTCCCTCCTTAATCTCATCAACAACTCGTTTGACGCGGTCGAAAATCAGGTCGAAAAATGGGTCAAGATCTCAGCCTCCGAGTCTTCAGAACGTCCGAACCATGTTTTAATTTCAGTGATCGATAGCGGACCTGGTTTCTCGCCGCAGCACCAGGAGCGATTTATGGAACCCTTTTTTACAACAAAACCTGTGGGAAAAGGCACCGGCCTGGGCTTCTCACTTTCGAAAGGCCTGGTCGAGGGTCACAACGGCAGTCTCTGGATTGATTTTGCGGCCAGACCTACTCGCGTCGTGATTGAACTTCCAAGATCCAAAGCGAGTTCAACCTCACTGACTGAGTGACCTAGCCACCCGGCCTGATGGTCACGAAATGTTTTTCGCCCTGCCCGCGCTGTATGTGGAGCAACACAAGTTCGTCACTCAACACTTTGCGTGCAACTCGCGTAAATTCGGCGGCGCTTTCAACACTCTGGGCATTGGCGCTCAAGATCACATCCCCCGGCGACACACCCGCCTCCGAAGCGGGGCTTCCGGGACCCACATTTGCGACAAAGGCACCCTTTTGGAGACGATAGCCGAGCATACTTTTAAATTCGGGCGGAATATCCTGAACCATCACGCCAATCTGAGGTTTTGATTTTTTAGGAGCCGCCACCATGCCAGCCAGCTGGATCACTCCTGCGTCCGCACCCGGTTGTTCACGAATATTCATTGCGAGAGTTTGCGACTTTCCTTGTCGCAATACCTCAACTGTGACATTGCGGCCGATAGTTGCGCCGGAGACGAGCCCTTTAAGCTCACCCGCGCCCAGCACTTGTTGATTGTCGAACTTGAGGACGACATCTCCCACCCGAATTGCGGCCTGAGCTGCAGGCCCTCCATCCACCACATCGCTGATGAGCGCGCCCTTGCGTTCGCCCAACTTGAAATAGTGTGCGGTATCCTCGTCCAGATCCTGAGCAACGACCCCCAACCAACCCCGAATCACACGACCATTTTTAAGCAACTGATCCACCACACCCCGCGCAACGTTCGAGGGAATCGCAAATCCAATTCCCATAAACCCACCGCTGTGCGAAAAGATGGCGGCATTGAGGCCCACCATTTCTCCGCTGATATTCAAGAGCGGTCCACCGGAGTTTCCAGGATTAATCGCTGCGTCCGTTTGAATGAACTCTTCGATTTCCGACATTCCTTCACCGGGGGCCCCCATTCGGCCGCGGCCCTTAGCGCTGATGATTCCGGAAGTGACCGAGTGACTGAGGCCAAAGGGATTTCCGACAGCAATGACCCAGTCACCCACTTTGGACTGGTCCGAGTTCGCAAATTTGATGACCGAAAGCTTGGGCACGGGTTGTTCAAGCTGCAAAAGCGCGACGTCTGTCTTAGAGTCCGAACCAATCAAACGGGCTATTGCCTCGTGCTTGTCTTTCCAGCTCACCACGATTTTTTCAGCGTGCTCAACAACGTGGTTGCTGGTCAGAATCAGACCGTCGTTTCGAATGATCACTCCGCTGCCAATCCCAATCGATCGCTGATCCCCTGGCGGGGTCATCGGATTGTGAAACGGCAGCCCGGCGCTGTCAGTACCCTGAGACGGCGAACTTTTTACTGCGCGAATACTCACGACGGCAGGCAGGCTCTGTTGAGCGATCTCACTGAAAGTTCGTGAATTTCCGCCAAGGGATCCGCCCAGACGTTCTGAGAAAAAACCGGCCTTTTTGCTGCTTGCCTGAGCCTCCTGTTCAAAACCATCCGGATTTTTGAGTACAAGGGGGCGAGCACCTTCAGTATAATTAAGCGCCGCGAGCGACCCCGAAAGTGTGAGTGAGAACAAAGCAGTGACAACAGCAAGCAGTCCGTAATTTTTTCTCATGCCTGCCTAGCTGCATCGCGGGTGCCACGTCCAACGAGCCGCAAGATTGCAATTTCCAGCCAGCCGGGTAGAACTGAAGTCCTATGAGCCAGACGTTACAAAGGTGGGATGAGGCGGACTACCGCAAAACCCTCCAACAAAGTTTTGATCGTATTCAGAATGCGTTTACCGAGGTTGATCCGGACGTCGCTGAATGCGAGCAGCAATTAGGAGCCTTAAGCATCCTGTTTGCTGACCGCACCAAATGTATTTTGAGCGCACAGCCTTCGGTCCGCCAACTTTGGCTGGCACTTGCGGCAAAAGGAACAGCCTACCATTTCAATTTTGACACCGTCACTCAGCGCTGGATCGACGACAAGGGTCGCGGAGTCGAACTTAACGGATTTCTAAAAAACTACATCCACGAGGTCACCGGCCTCGATCTTGCGATCTAACCCTCGGAGCTTTCATGACCTCGACACCTCAAAAAAAAGTAACCATCTACACGATGAATCATTGCCCCTACTGCGAGCGCGCCAAAGCGCTGTTCAAGCAACGCGGAGTTGCGTTTGAGGAAATCAAAGTGGCCGAAGAAGATGACGCCGCGTGGGATGCGCTGTACCTGCGTTCAGGCATGAAGACGATGCCGCAAATTTTTTCACAGAGCGCTTCGGGCGAGCAGCTCATTGGTGGCTACACCGAGCTTGCCGCAATGGATTCGCACGATAGTCTCAAATCGCTTCTTTCGTAATACTGGGCCAGGCACTGACACTCCTCCCGCGATCCGAAAATTTGCGCGAAATTGCCGTCGTTTTTGGAAGGCTCGGGCTACTGGGCTTTGGCGGACCGGCGGCCACGATGGCTATGATGGAAGAGGAGACGCGCCAAAAACGCGGATGGCTTTCGGCTCTCGAGTTTTCGAGGGTGCTTGCGGTGTGCAAACTTTTTCCGGGTCCCGTTGCCACGCAGATGGCGATCTACCTAGGACTGCTTCGCGGCGGGCGGTGGGGCGGGTTGCTTGCGGGACTGCTTTTTATTTTACCCTCCTTTTTTTTGGTCCTCGGCTTGAGCTGGATTTACGTGCACTCGGGGCTAGTCACTCAGGCCGGAGCTTTTTTAGGTGGAATCCAGTCGGCCGCCCTCGTCGTAATCGCTTTTTCGGTGGTTCAGCTCGCGCGCTCACAGTTGGGGGCGCGGTCCCAAAAAGAACGCGCGATCGCTTGGAGCATCGCACTCTTGAGCGCGGCAATCGTAGCGCTCAGGCCCGCCATTGAACCGATCGTGATTTTTGGAGCGGGACTTCTCGGGGTTTGGGTTTTCAAAAATTCTACTAAAAATAAAAACCAGACACCAAAACTTCACAGCTGGAGCTTTCCCATTGCGCTGAGTGCTGCCGGGATTGCAGGACCTCCAGCGGTGGCGAGTGCGCTTGCGGCCACGGCCCTGGCACCGATTGCGAATCCTGCGCTGACTCTGTTTTGGACCTGTCTAAAAGCCGGGGTGTTGGTTTTCGGAACCGGCCTCGCAGTGGTGCCGATGCTTGAGGCCGATGTTGTTACCCGACTGGGATGGCTCACACGCTCAGAGTTCATGGACGGCTTGGCCATCGGCCAGGCCACTCCAGGCCCAGTGGTGATTACCGCAACTTTTATCGGATATAAGGCGCTCGGACTCTGGGGCGCTTGTGTCGCCACGCTTGGAATTTTTCTGCCTGCGTTTTTCAACGTACTCGTCTTGGTGCCTCTCGTTTGGGAAAGGTGGCTCGGTCACCCAGCGACTGAAGGGTTTACACGCTTCGCGATTCCGGCAGTTTTGGGATCGATTTTTGGAACCGCTTTGAGGCTCGGTGCGCTGACCCTGGCAGGCCCGATCCCGTGGGTGGTATTTTTCTGTGCTGCCGGGATTGCCTGGCGCTTGAAGCCTCCGGCCTGGCTGTTGATTCCGGGAGCGGGGTTTGTTCAAATGCTTCTTTTTTGGCTGTTTTGAGCTTGTTTAAGAAATTATGGGGCCCTGAACTTTATCGGTTGAAAAGGCCCTGCGTTGCGGGTAATCGTTTGGACCTCTATCGAATGCGTCCCCATCGTCTAGAGGCCTAGGACATTGCCCTTTCACGGCAGTAACCGGGGTTCGAATCCCCGTGGGGACGCCAAATAAAAAAGCCCTCCGATTTTTCGGAGGGCTTTTTTATTTTTTGGCTCCCATCTGGGCTCGGACTCGGAAGTGAGGGCGTGCTCGCGCCCCAGAGGGGCAGCAGGCAGGAGCCTGCTGTAAATCCCCGTGGTGACTATCAAACCGGTATTTTTCTTATCTTCCGTTTCCGCTCTCGACTCAGAAGATATCTTTCCAGTGAGTCCATACTGCTCACCCAATTTCTTGCTTCTTTGTGAGCTTCTAATTTCCCATTTCGAGCGAGTAGGTTCAGATACTTTTCAGAGAAAGGGCTTTTTGCAGCGATCAGCGAAAGAGGCATCAGTTTGGCTTTTTGTGGGACGTGACTATTAAAGGCCTTGAGATACAAGTTCATCGATCTTTCAACGGCTTGAGCAACAAACCTCTCCATATCGGCTGACTGCCCCTGATCGGCCTTTTCCAAGGCGCGGTAATATTTTTGTCGATCATTTTTTAGAATGACAACGAGCGGATATCCGTTCTGCATGAGAATCAGATTCATAAATAATCTTGCCGTTCTCCCATTTCCGTCCGTAAAGGGATGAATATGAACCAGCTTGTGATGGGCCAAAGCCGCAAGCTCAACCGAATGCAGCTTTTTTGTGTTCTTTTTTATCCAAACAAACAAATCCCGCATCAAGTGCGCTACTTCAAATGCCTCCGGAGGCTTATGCTTTGATCCAGTAATCATCACACTTCCCTTCCGATAATTTCCGGCATCCTCATCATCCAAATCTCTAACGATTAATTTTTGGAGAGAACGCAGGAGATGTTCGCTCACAGTGTGACGTTTCTCATGCTCAATCAGATCATAAAGAAAATGAAGCGCTTCATGATGGTTTTTTGCTTCAAGATGATCCTGCAGGGATTTTCCTTTAACCGTAAGACCGTCATTAACCACGAGATAGGTTTCTTTAAGCGTGAGCTTATTGCCTTCAATCGCGTTTGAGTTGTAGGTCATCTCGAGCGAAAACTGCTCCTTTAGCTTAACGATAATGGCCTGAGATAGCGGCCTTTGAGACTGGATGAGTTTATGTTTCTCGTCGATTCTAGCTAATAGTCGCTCTGGAATCATGACCGCTCCTTAATATGGTTTGACTTAAAAAATATCATAAACCATATTAACGTGCAATCGCTGCGCTGAACCCAGCCTCAACCCGGGATTTTACCCAACAAAACTTGCACGAAACATTAGTTGACTAATCTGCTTTTATTGGTAAAAAGGCGCCCAGTCAAATTTTTCAACAAGAGGCTGCTCAATGACCCGGTTTGTTTTCATTTTGTCTTTTCTACTTTCAGTCAATGCCAGCGCTGGAATCCTAGACAAATTATTTTCAAGAATTCCCAAACCCAGTCCTAGTGATCCTCAGGTCGTCATTAATGGCCTCAGCCCACAAAAACAAGAACAGAAAATGTGGTGCTGGGCTGCGATCGCAAGAATGATGATGTCTTCAAAAACCAGTCATTTACCGAGTCAATGTGAAATCGTTTCTCAAACTCGCGGTGAAGACTGCTGTCATCATCAATCCGCAAAGTGTCTGGAGCCATTCTATCCAGAACGCGCTCTTGAGAAGTTTGGTTTTAATTACAAAACTGAGTTGCCAAAAAGTTATCCCGAAAAACACTGGGCCCAAAGAGTTGATAATAAGGGATGGTACGGGAGTGTCATTGACCACGTGAGAAACGGAACCCCTGTAGGAATTATCCGCCTCAATAATGTCGACTCCCAAGCAATTTCGTCTCATATGGTCCTTGCCTACGGCACCTACAATAAGGACGGAAAAGACTACTTGGTGATTTTTGATCCATTCGAAGGGATTACAAAATTTTGGGATGAGACCTATGTGACAGGTTTTCTGGCATGGGTGAATACCCTGGTCATCGACTGAGAATACGAGGGTGGGGCTGAGGGGGTTGTTTGCCAATGCGCCTGGGAGCGCACACTACGGCGCCGCCTGAAGGCCCAGCCAACCTAGAAAGCTTCTGCAAAACCCGCCCTTACCCTTCGGCCTGAGTTGGAGTTCTCCAATCAGAGAGTGGACTCTCCAGTGCGGGGTTTCAGCAATCTCCAGCCACACGACTCGGAGCGGATCGCCTTTCAAATCCGTCGTGAGTTCGCTCCATTTTTTCATGACCGCCGCAGCTCGCGGAGATCGGGCGGACTCTGGGTCCATGAGCGCCTCCCTCATGATCCCCCTCAGCGAGGCCGAGTGGCGCGCGCGCGGAGCCATTCTCTCCAAGTCACTGAGCATCGTTGGGTCCGTCCAATCAAATTTTTTACGAAAAAAAGACATGGGTCTCTCGCCCTGGAGTCTCTTAGGCAAAAGCCGCGAGAATCGATCGTACTCAGAATTGGCTCCCATATCGGCCAAATAGAGATAAAAGGCGCTGACTTGATCGGCTTTATTTCGGGTCTGCCCAATGTCGAGCTCAAAGATCACCGGCTCGTCCGAAAGCGTGGCCAGATAAGTCATTCGCTTCTCTTGAAGCTCAAGCTGCAAAATCGCAAGTTCGGCGGATGTCGCGTTTCGATTTGCCCTGAGCTCAAAGGGCATATCCCCGTTTGAATCTCCACGAAGTCTGTCCGGGTCGTTGAGGTACTTGAGACCGATGGATTGATAGTGCTCAGCTCCGTCGGTGTGGCGGGGCGACTGAGTATAAACCCTTCGTTGAATGGCCGAAGCCACATCGAGCATTTTCATGCGCGGATTTTCGTTCACCGACTCCAGCACCTGTTTTGCGGCGGCTTGCTGTTTTTCCGAAAGCAGCCAGACTCCAGGAGCGTTGTAGGAGTCCTCTCCTAAAAGCCCAGATCCCAGCTCCGAATACTGCCAATAGTCAGCCACGTAACGGGCAAAGCGTTTTCCGTCATCGTCGAAGCCCGATCTTGCACCAATGTTTAAGTGCGCGGAATTTTCCTGACCGCGTGAGGGAACGTAACCGAACCCTTGCGCCTGAGGGTCATCAAAAAGGTGTTTTTTGATTTCGGCTTGATGACTCTTCCAAGTCTCGAGCGGCCAAGGGCCTACTTGCACTTCAACCGTGGCGGGGTCGACTGAGACGTTAAAGGCAAACCCGCTTGGAAAGGTGAACTTCCATTCCGTGAACCCGAACTTTCCTGTCTTGGAGGTGACGATGCAGTCCGGCTGGCATTTCTTTTTTACGGACTCCACCCATTCAGAAGCGATCTTGTGTTCGCCGTCAGCTGCGGGTGTCTGCCCTTGATCGGTGTTGCCGTATTTTTTAATGCGGTCGCCCCAGGCAATGTCCAGCGCGCGCGAAGTCATATTGAGCTCGAGCCCATAGGTGGGCGGCCACGCATAGGCTGCCTGAAAGCGGCAAAACTCCAGGGCAGAAACTAGGATTAGAAGCCAACGCATTCACCTGACTTATCGGCAGGAGTGCGGACTGAATCAACGGCAGTAGGGCTTTCAAATGAGAACGTCAGCAGTTTGGCATTCCAGCGCGCCCCGGTCCGATACGGTGATTACTATGCCGGCGCCATCAGCCTGCAAGAGCCTTCCAGCCCTCGAAAAACCGCCAGGTCTCAATGGGATCGTTGGGAAACAAGAACACGGGCGTCACGGCCTCACCGGGCGCGAAGTCCGTCGGATTCCACCTGCCCCGAATCGGCCCGCCGCCAGGAAACAAACTCTCCTGACCAAAGGGAGGAGAGATACTTGCCTCGATCGAGAGATTTTTCTCACCGACATACCGATTGAAGACTTCGATCATCAGTGTGTCAAAGACATGGCGCGCTCCGCCCAGTGTCTCTTTGATCGCCCGCATGAAGTTCTCGAGCTCAATGCGTCGATCGTTTCCGCCGCGATAAGCGTAATACGCAAATTCTCTCGCCTTAGAATAGGCTCTCTCAGCATCAGTCATAATGGCCGGTACACCGTACGCGCCTTTAGGATGATGGGCCGCGCGGGTTTGATAAGTCCACTGGACCCTCGCGAACTCCTTCGAACTCCAACCCATTTGGGTACGAAAAATCTCCCAAAACTCCTGCCGGCTCAGGTTGATCATTTTTTCGATCGCTTCGCGTGAGTACAAAACATCAACCTGCGTCTCGGTACCGCCCCACCGTTGGTTACGCGAGACCAGCTCGGGATTGAAGTCGATCAGCTTTCGTTGCGCCACACGATTGATGAGACCAATGTAGCCTTCACCCAGCTCCCGGCTTGAGGTAAAATTGTCATCGATCGCGAGCCTGAGACTCAGTCTTTCTGGAATACCGGCATGATCCAGTCGCCCTAAAGCGAGCCATTCCACCGAGTGCGACTCATGGCGATCGAAAAATGCCCAGTTTCTCTCATGAAAACTGCGCCGCTGATCCAGGTTCAGTTCCGCGATCTCAATTTTCTCGGACTGCGAACGCATTCCGAAAAATCCAAGGATCGACCAGCGTCTTTTTTTGAGTTCGAAATTTCCGTGAAACGGGCGAGACTCCGCGCGGCCCACCGACCACTCTTCAAGCGCCTCGATTGAGCCATGCCTAATCACGGAACTCAACGCCCAGGCACCCTCGGGAGAATTCTCCAGGAGCGCGGCCGGAATGGAAAGCAACTTTCCCTGGAGGCGCCCCTGCGTGAAATTTTCACTCTGCAAAAAAGGGACGCGAAGCAACGAGAACAACCTCACAAAAGCGCGCACCTGGCTGTGCAACGATTTCTCGGTGTCTTGAAAAATACGGTAATCACCGGCCTCGGTACGTTCGATCGCGGTCCGCGACAGCACCAATTTCGAAACCTGCCCATCCACCCCGAGAGCCAAAACCTGCTCACCTGCCGTGGAGGTCACAGAAATCCGACCACCGCCTTCAAGTGCCGTCTCGGTCACGAGAACAAATCGCCCTGGTAGCTTTTCGCCCCAGATCTGAAAGGGTAAAAATAGATTGAGGGCAAAATGCTTTGAGTATTTTCCGTCCATCTCGGTTCGAACCGGATAGACCAGACGAAACTCTTTCCAAAAGGTCGTATGTCCCGATACGACGATTCCGGCCCCTAACCGAAACCCGATCTTAAAAATGTCTTCAACCAGTATTCGTTCGTGCTCCGTCTTGGCATCCGGGTTTTTAGTGATCTTTCGGTCGAGTTTAATCAGCACATCGGAGTAGATTCCACCGTCCGGACCTATCTCCACCTCATTGATCGGCACAAACTCCATTCCACGCGCGCCGTCCACAACGGACTTTGCCAGGAGTTTCTGAATGACTTTTCCGAAAGGCCGCAAAAGACGATGATAATAACTTCCGAACTCCGTGGCCCACGAATCCACGCGATCAACCTTGAGCTCACCGTCCTTGACCATTCCATCTTCAGTGCTGAGAGTGCGATCCACGGGCAGCATGGCAAACTCATGATCCAAACCCAGAGCCTGAACGAGCTTGTTACGGCGATGAATCAACTTCTCAGTCAGCAATCGCGCGATCGAGGCGGGCCAGTTTCCGAGGCCTACGGACTCTTCGATCTGACTGCGCGAAAGCGCGGCAATGAGTCGGGTCGCCCAGCGCGCATCCGCAGCGGTCACTGATTTTTCAAGCGGATCCCTAAAGAGCGCGCGATGACTCACACTGACTGCGGCGCCCGTCACCTGGGTGACCAGATCCCAGTCGAAAACACCTGGCGTCTCGGCAAGCAGGCCACCTAGGGCCAATCCAGAATCATGCTGAAGATGATGCATCTCAAGGCCGTTCGAAGTCTTTTTGAGCACGACTTTATTGTTGCGATACTCGCGAGCGTCCACGTTGCCGACCCACAAATTGAAAAGACTGAGTCCACGCACCTCGCGAAGTTCTTGATGTCCTAAGCTATTGAAGCCCCACGGTCCCAGACGAATGATTTCCTTAGGAGCCACCTCGATGAGGACGTCCCTGAAAACGACGTAAAAACCATTTTCATCCCGGCCCGTCGACTGAATCCACGGATCCATTTCCATCGGATGCAAAACACTGTCGGGACTGTAATAGGTGTGAAGCTCGCGCTTGAGTCCCTGGAGATCCATTCCGGGGAGTCGCA
>CAMBEX010000076.1 GCA_945865865.1 Bdellovibrio sp. ZAP7 | reverse complement strand
AACCAGGTTCGGAGGCGGTAGAGGAGTGTGTCTTCGCTTGGCTTAATGAGCCCCACATCACAAGGGAGAAATCGAGTCTTCCCACTGCCCAGTGGATGAGGCCTCAAAGGGTGAAGGGAAAAAAGCTGCGAAAGAAGTGCGAGGTGCTTGCCGATGGTCTTAACTGACTTTGAAGGGGCCAATTGTTGATAGGACTCGGGTTCTGACTGAGACAGAAATGTCATCATGTCATAGGCGAGGTCAGGCAGGCACCTGAGTTTGGAGTCAAATTGAAGGAGATCCCGAAAACAAACGAGCTCGATCCAGTCCTTCAGGAGTGCACGTCGTTCAACGCCTTCTCGAATCGAGAATATCCCCGGAAACCCGCCTCTTTCTAGATACTGAAACAGTTGGGCTACTGTCAATTTAGGGTGAGGAGTGAGGTAGGCATGATTTTTTGGAGCAGCCAAAGGCAAAGATCTTGACTCGGTGAGATTGAATGGAAAAATCCTCACTCGTGAAAGCCTGCCCGTTAAGGATTCCCGAATTTTTACTTCCTTTGAAAATTCAGTGGATCCCAAAAGAATAAATTGGCCGGGCCTGGGGGTTTCATCCACGACCAGTTTGATGGCATCAAAAAGAGGTGGAGATTTCTGCGCCTCATCGATGAGGATCGGTGAAAATTCAGAATACCGCTTAATAAAGGTATCGGGACGTTTCAAGGCGGCGGTTTGATCGGAGGACCGATCAAGCGTTAAAAATTTACAGTTTGGCAAATGGGCGGGTAAAATCTCACGAGCTAAAAAGCTCTTTCCAGTCTGCCTGGCTCCCTGAATAGAAACCACTCGAGAAAATTTCAATTTCTTAAGTAAACTGGATTGTACCTGTCTTGGGCGAGAATGGGGCATTACGCACCATTTTACACCCGTTCAAAAAAAGTCTCAATGGACAATAATTCGACGGGTGTAAGAGATGGTAAAACGTTTCGGGTAACTGGCGGTTGATAACGCGCCCGAGCACTGTTAGATTCTCCATTTTCCGCGACTGTAAAATTCGTTGAAAGTTATGGTAGCGCTCATTCTCTACCGCAAAGTAGGCCTGGGACGACCTAACTCACGAGCCGACACAGTTATTTTTGGGTACTGGCCTGCAGGGCGTTTGTCAGGGCGGTGGCGGAGAAATCCTAGTGAGTGGGGATTAGTTTGGGGCCCGGAGGCTAATGGTGACTGAAAATGGGTAATTCGAATAGGGGTGGAATGGGACTAAAAAAGGTGACGACGGTCCATCAGCATCCACGTCGGGTACCCGTGACTCGCCGAAATCCGAGTGGGGTTACGCTAGTGGACCAGCACTCAAGACCCTAACGGTGAGTCAAAAGACTTTATCTTTAGGGGGATTCGTCAGAAAGATCTCAAAGATCCAAATATTGCGATTCCGTTAGCGGTACGGTGGCTGGCTCGCAAGCATCAAACAGCACCGAGCAAACTTAAGAGACCTCCGAGTACTGAGGAAATCATTCTCGAATATAAAGGCTTGCTGAAGAGTAAGTCTGCGTTCAAGAATGCAGCTCTCGATAATTTCAGGGAGAAGTATGCCCGACTTAAAAATTAGGACTCAATCAGCGGTGTTGGCAGTCTGGATGTGTGCTTTGCTGTTTTTGCAAGGCTGCGCCACGTCCTCTTACCGAGTGACCAAAACTCAGGGCTTAAAAGTGGAAATCAGTGTGACGCCTGATCGGGTCGTCGCAACCTGTGAAAAGTTATCGGATGAAAATGACCTCCGAACTTTTATCATCCACGTTTTGGATGAGGAAAATTCGGTGCTCGTCGCGATGCAGGGCAATTTTTCTGACGAAGAGAGTTGCGAGTGGCGGAAGAGTAGGACGCGTGGGGTGCTTGATACGGGAAAAAATATTTACCTGGCTGGGATGGGTAATCCGCTTAAGCCTAGAAAGGCGTCCCAGGAGCGCATGACCTTTCCGTCTCTGGGAGCATTTCCATACAACGGGCGCACACTTCAGCTTATGATTATCGCCAATGAAAACGGTGCCTGCTATGGCGCCTATATTCATGAGGGCCAGCCCTGCCCCGGAGGTGAGTTTCCGATTGCCCCAATCCCCGACTGAGGGGAGCGCGAGGGCCTTTTCGAGAGGGGGAGGCAGCTCCCGAATGCTTTCTCTCATAACACCTTGTAATAATGGTATTTTATATCGCCCATGCGGTTGACGCAGAGCGTTGCCGAGTGCTTGTCCCTGTGCTACACCCATCCCAGTCATGCAAAACGCGCCCACACAAAACCACAAGGCCCGCCTCCGCGTTTTGCTTTTTACGCCGCCCATGACCCAGCTCAATACGCCGTATCCGGCGACGGCGTACCTGACGGGATTTTTGCGCCAGCAGGGTTACGATACGGTTCAGGCCGATCCGGCACTTGAGCTCGTGCTCAGACTTTTTTCGCGCGAAGGCCTCACACGAATTCGCGCTAAAATTTTTCAGGATGGCGAAAAGACTTCTGCTCCCTCCAAACACGGCCCCGCGACCCGAGTGTTCTTAAAAAGTTTCGAGCGTTACACAACGGTTATTGAACCCGCCATCAGATTTCTTCAGGGCAAAGACCCGACTGCGGCGACGCGAATCGCCAGTCGAGAGCTCCTCCCCGAAGGCCCTGCGTTTCAGGCGCTCTCTCAATACGAAAGCCTTGCCGATGGAAGCGACGCCGACCCGCTCAGTTGGGCCTTTGGCGCGCTCGGGGTTCAGGACCGCGCAAAATTTTTGGCGAGCCTCTTGATCGATGATCTCGCGGCCGTGATTCGCGAATCGATTGACCCGCGCTTTGAGCTTTCACGCTACGGCGAAAAGCTCGCCGCAAGTGCTCCGAGTTTTGATCCGATTGATGAGGCGCTCCATGCGGCGCCCACTCTCGTCGATGAGATTTTAGACGAGATCACAAGTGAGCTTGTGGCGCGGTTGGCCCCGAATGGGGATTCGGGCTTGATAGTCGGGCTGACCGCGCCCTTTCCGGGAAACGTCTACGGCGCCTTTAGAATGGCCCGTACGATCCGCAAACTTCGGCCTGAGGCCAAAATCCTCTTGGGCGGCGGCTACGTAAATACAGAGCTTCGCGAACTCGAGGAGCCTCGCGTTTTTGATGACATCGATTTTATTACGCTCGACGACGGCGAAAAACCGTTGCTCTTGCTGCTCGAAAAGTTTGAACGAGAGTTGGCTGCACGCGACGATCAAAGAGATGGCATTCCCGCTGCGCCTGTTTCTAGCCAAGCATCGGCAGATTCCGACACCTATCTCCGCACCTTCATGCGCGAAAACGGGCGCGTCGTTTTCAAGACCGACAAAAAGCACCACGACATTCCGCATCGCAATGTGGGCGCTCCCGTTTACGATGGGCTGCCCTTGGATCGCTACCTATCGATTTTTGAAATGCTCAATCCGATGCACCGAATCTGGTCAGACGGACGCTGGAACAAACTCACACTCGCGCACGGCTGTTATTGGAAAAAATGCAGCTTTTGCGACATCACGCTCGATTACATCGGACGTTACGACGGCGCTCCCGCAGATCTGATCGTCGATCGCATCGAAAAAGTCATAGCCGAAACCGGGCAAAGTGGTTTTCATTTCGTGGATGAAGCAGCACCGCCTGCCGTACTCAAGGCGATGGCAGAGAAACTGATTGAACGTGGAATTTCGATTACCTGGTGGGGAAATATTCGCTTCGACAAAGTGTTTACGCCGGAGCTTGCGCGACTGCTTGCGCGTTCGGGCTGTATCGCGGTTTCGGGCGGACTCGAGGTCGCCTCCGACCGATTGCTCAAACTCATGAACAAAGGCGTGACCGTGGAGCAGGTGGCGCGTGTGACCCGTGCGTTGACTGATGCCGGAATCATGGTTCACGCCTATCTGATGTTTGGCTTTCCGACGCAAACTGCGGCCGAAACGATCGACGCGCTTGAGCGCGTGAGGCAGCTCTTTGCGGCGGGTTGTATTCAGTCGGCTTACTGGCACAGATTTTCGGCCACGGTTCATAGTCCGGTGGGCCGCGAGCCTGCAAAATTTGGAATCGAAATTCTTTCGGACACAGCTGCCGCGCCGAGTACACGCGGCACGCGTGAACTCAGTGCTGAGAAAAAACTCCCGCGTTTTGCCCGAAACGATCTGCCGTTTCATGACCCAAGCGGAGTCGATCATGATCGCCTGGGAGTAGGGCTTAAAAAAGCGCTCTATAATTTCATGCACGGAATTGGGCTCGAACAAGACGTGCGCGACTGGTTTTCTGAGACAGGAATTAAAGTCCCGCGGCCAAAAGTTTCGGCTGATTTGATTGAGCGCGCGATTTCCGCGCTGGAAACTCAAAGCGATCCGACCGATTTTGAGCCACGACTTCGGGAGCGGGCTAGGCAGAATGCAGAAAACCCAGCACTGAGATGAACAGCGCCAGAGGTCTGCTGGATACCCTTGGTTTTTGGAAAGCCAAATTGCGCTTGATGTCTATACAGACTCTAGATAATATATAGATATGATCGACTTCGACTGGGATGAGCACAAAAATGAATCTAACCAGAAGAAGCATAAGATCTGGTTCGAAGAGGCCCAGCAGGTCTTCGATGATCCGAACGCCCTGATGTTTCATGACACCGAGCATTCGGACGAAGAAGATCGTTTTATTATGCTCGGTTTAAGCGCCACCACTCGAATTCTGGTTGTCGTCTACTGCGAGAGAAACAAGGGTAAGCTCATTCGAATCATTTCGGCACGGAAAGCCAAGAAGAAGGAAATTAAACGATATGAAAAAGGAATATGATTTTTCAAAGATGACCGCGAAGAAGAATCCCTACGCTTCAAAGAAGAAGGCGGTTGGAATCAATCTGAGTGCTGAGGTGATTGATTACTTCAAAGCGCTCGCTAAAGAATCGAAGATCCCCTATCAGACGTTGATTGACCTTTATCTTCAAGACTGCGTGCGAAATAAAAAGAAGCCTAAATTTGATTGGGCGGCTTAACGGTTTCAGATTTACGGCTGATGAGTGAAAATGGTGGAGCTAAGCGGGGTCGAACCGCTGGCCTCTACAATGCCATCGTAGCGCTCTACCAACTGAGCTATAGCCCCACATTTTTCAAACAAACTGGCAGGAGATGGGGTTACCCTCGGCCAAATTCTTTTGCAAGAGTGAAGTTGGAGGATGGAGAGGCTAGGCCCCTTTGAGCGCTTTGGGCTGAATCCGTTCTTCGATTTCGCTGTCCACAATTTCGATCAAGGCAGGGCGTAAGCGGGCCTTCAGAAATTCCAGATCCGCATCGCTGAATTGCCTGGGCGAATGGAGTTTCAATCCTTCGCGCAGCTTTTCTTTTATCAGGGTTTGGTATTCCCCGTGGGGAGTGAGCTTGGCGGCTTGTTTATAGGCATCAAGAAGATCTCCCTCGAGCAGGATGGAAATTCTGACCTTAATTTTCTTTGTATCAATGTCCACATTTGGGAGGAGATCCGCCTTGCCGAATTTAACTTTTCTCTTTTTTGCCATGGTATTCCTCCCATTTGGCTCGGAGCTCCGTCTGATACCGTCTTACGATCTCAATCAAACGCTTCGCGTCTCGTTCGCTAAATCCGGTATCGGCCATCACTCCAAAATCTGTGAGACTGACTTTCAGTTCACTTCCATGTCCGACGATATGGCAGTGGGGTTCGCCGTGATCATCGCTGTTGATCATAAATCGACAACCTGAAGCGTAAATCACGGTACTCATATGTATCCTAATATATATGGGATATATATGTCAATGCAGTGGAGTAATGTCATTGCCCGTTTGCTTGGCAAGAGCCGTGCGCAGGTAGGGAAGTTGAATCCATGTGCGCGTCTTGAAGTCTGGACGATGGGATTGGATTTTAGACCCAAATTTATAGGTACGCACCGTCCCTAGGTGAGATGAGCGGTCAGGGAGTCATGCACGGGTGTTCATAAATTGCTCGCTCTCACTGAAGAGTTACTGCGCAAGTCCACCTGACCGACCCTGCGCTTGCGGCGCGCCTTGGCCGCTCAGCATCTGGTTGTGGGGAAGTGTCCAACTCGTTTGCGCCAGGTCCGTGCGTTTTTTGGTGTAGCGAAAACTCACGCGCTTAAAGAGGCTGATGGTTTTGTCTTCATCGGCCATTCCTGGATTACGCTCGAGTTTTTCAAACACGAGATCCGTGGGTGCCTCGGGTTGTCCTGGCTGCCCTTCTTGACCCGGAAGCAGTTTGCTAAAGAGCGCATTCAAATCCGGTTCGTCGCTGCCTTTTTGAGCGCCGCCTCCGCCACCTCCAGCGTACGCCGCGCCCTGAACGTCAGAGCCTTTGCCGACTCTGGATTCCATTTCAGAAATCAGAGCGGCAAGTTTCGGAAGACTTTGAGACGGAACAGAAGCGCCCATTCCGCGTTGGAGCGCGTCTTTGGGGTCGAGACTAAAGAAATCATCGGCTTTCATTCCGGTGACTTTTTCGAGGTCCTTGAGAAACTGAGGTGAGGCGAGAGCGCTCGGTAAATTTTTATCCGCTGCCAATGCGCACGCGATAGCACCCGATGCTCCTGTGCCTGCGCAAGAGCCCTGATTTTCTGACTCTGTTGTTTCAGCTCCGCCACTGCCACCGCCACTCGTGCGAGTGGAGGCAGAGCGAATTCCGCCGGAGGTGCCGTTTTGGTTGGAGGTAGCGATGCTGGGATTTGCGGCAGCGTCGGGGTCGGTAAGCATTCCGGCCGCCTGGCGATTTTGGTCCGCGGTTTTTTTGTTATCTTTGGCGGAATTGGAATTCATCATGACTTGAACTCCAGCCATCAGCGTTGAAACTACGGAGGGAATGCAGGGTTTCGCCGACCCGCCGCCAGCAAAAGTGGGACCGGCCGCAGTGGCGACTACTCCCGTGGCTCCACCTATTAATAAATTTGAGGCTGGTCCTATCAGACCCATCATCGCTCCGGTGTAATTTTTGGTCATGACCCCATCGATGACAGCGGTGCCAACACTGAATCCAATACAGGCATAGTCGAAGGCCATTGCCGTACCAGCGGCGACAAAGGTGTTAACTGCATAAATGCATGCGGCGGCATTGGCAGCGCACACTGCAGCATTAGCCGCATAAAGGCTACCTATCGTCTTATTATTCTTCGCCGCCTTATCCGCCGCTTTCGCGGCGTCGCAGTACTGCTTTTTTTGTTGGAGCGAACTGTCGGCCACGAGGCCGCCAGTGCTGGCGCAGGGATCGACGCCTTTTTTTTCGTCAGCGGCCAGAGCGCCCATTGGGACCATGAATGCCGCGATTTGAACGACGGCCACAGATTGATAGAGCGCGCGACGTAAATTCAATCGAAGTGAGTTCTCGTCTCTCATAAAAATTCCCCCGTATTTTCTCTTCGAAACTTCAGAGTCCCCCGACTCCAAAATTTCTTAAATTCCGACTGCGCCGACCTTGTGCTTTTGCTGATAGGTCTGGTGAATTCGGCCAAAAATATCCACGTTGCGATCGAGAAACGAGTAGGGCTGCGAAGCGGGTGAGCGTCCGCCGTACTGCTCCATGGAGCCGTCAAATCCTTCTTCTGCCTGCTCCTGATTTTGTCCGAGAAATTTATCCATGAGGGCCGCGAGATCCGGGCCTTCATCGCCACCAGCTCCGCCGCCACCTCCGCGACCACCCCCCAGCGGAACGCCACCGCCTGACGCATAGCCTGGGCTATCAGAGCCCGCGCCGACGGCTGCTTGTTGTGGGGCGTTGGGATCCGTGGCTTCGCCCGTCGATCCACCTGCGAGTCCGCCGCCACCGCCGCCTTCACCGCCGCCTCCCGCTCCACCTTTTTGAAACGCAGCCGGTGGAAGGGCAGGGCCCGTGAGTCCGTTTGGATTTCCATCGGGAGCGAAACCGGTGCCGAGATCGAGCGGTGTGTTTTCTGCGACTTCTTCTTCGGCTTCTTGCTGAGCCTCTGCCGCCTCGCCGCTACCGGTGATCACGGTGCGTGCGCGCGCGACTTGCGGTTTGGAGTCGATGTTGTTTCCGAAGGTCGGAAGTAAAACGGGATTTGATTTACCTTCAGCCCTGCGAAGTTCTTTTGCTGCTTTTTCAAGTTCTGCGGCGGCCTTGATGTTGAAGCCGCCTTGGACGGACTGTTGAATGCCCGTGATGAGAGACACAGTGCCGCCGCCCATGGCTTTGCCTTTGATGCCGGCTTGTTCACTCGTAGCTGAGTCTTTGACGTCATCCAAAAGATTGTTGATGTGAGCCCCTTTGGCCTGAATACCGCGTGCACGGAGTCCTTCTTCTTTGAGTCGTAAAGTTTGTTCGATCGCCGTCACTGCTTGAAGGGTTCCAGCATTGTTGAGACCGAATTTTTGGACGACCTTGCCTTCGAAGTAGCCGCTTTGTCCCGTCTGTGTTCCGTCGTTAGCGTTGTTGGTTTTTGCGCTCGTGAGGGCGTTTTGGATCCCTGACTGGACGTCTCCCTGTTCCGTGGAGATTTGACCTTCGATTTTTTTAATATTTTTATCGTGTTTTAAAGCCTGAAAGAGCTGGGTGGCTCCTAGCAGAGCATTGACCGCGCCCATTCCCATTTGAATTTGGCCCGTTGATTTTTGCGATTTTGCGGCGGCCATCATGGCTGCGGATTGAGTTCCTTCTTGAGAAGCCTTTTGAATATTACTTTGACCTTGCATCTGAGTTGTGACGGTCGCGGCCATGTTGGACACTTGGTTGGTGATTTGCGCGCCGGTCACGACGCCTGCGGTAAAGTTACAGCCATATTGTTTTCCGTCGATGGTGGTCGAAAACTTACAGTTATCGTCATTGTTTTTGGGTCTAGCCTTAAATCCACCTTGCTGGCGATAGCCTTCGCCAGCTTGCGCAGTGTCAAAAGCTTTTTGGCGGACGGAGTTTTCGGCTTGGGTGACTCCAGCTTGAGCTGCTTGATCCTTTGCGAGTGTTTCGGCGTCCGCCGTACTGTCTCGGGCCCCATTATTTGCGCTATACTCGTACTGCTTACTGTCGAGCTCAGTCTTTTTTTCGATAATCGCATCGTCTAAGCTCGTGAGATATTCCTTATTGGCCTCAGGGTCATATGTGCCGTCATTAATTTTCTTGGTAAGAGCAGTTCTTTCGTCCACCATTCCTTTCAGTTCTGTTTTGTCGAAATTAATCGCGGATAAATCCTTGCGTTGATCGGACCCAATTCCTGCAGCGGCATTTTTCGCGTCATTGGCTGTCTGATTTGCTTTAGAAAGGTTCGCAGAGTTTGGGTCCGGTGGGACGACAGGGGGGGTTTTTTCTAATTTTTCCCCCTCCGCAGCCATCTCGCGAGATCTAAGTTGGAAGCATTGTTGTTGTCCCTCAGCGTCCTTGCCGAAAACTTTATCGCTACAGTCACGAGTAGCGGCGGCATCGTTCCCACCAAACGACTGAACTGCCATCCCAACAATCAGGAACAAAGCCGTTTTCGAAAACTTCATAACGAAACCCCCAAATTCAGTGCGAGATCATCCCTAGTTTTTCCCCCGACGAAGACTGATCCCTACAAATGAGTGTCTCTCGCTTGCTGTGCGGCGTCAATTCTGTGTCATTTCTGACACACACGATTCTACTGAGTTTGTTTAATAATCCGGGGTGGGGCCTGTTGGAAGAGGATTATAGGGGTGGGCAGTGAGGTCTGCGCGTTCACAGATCAAAAATGGACCTGAGGCCCTTTTCTAGGGGCAGAATCCAGATGTCTCCGTCCTTGAGCTCGCGTTTTCCGCGGTAAAAAACCCTTTTATCGATCTTTTTGTAATACCGCTTAAGCTCGCGCAAAGGGTTGAGATCGGACGGAGCGACGCGGTCGCTTGCTTTACATTCGATGGCGTATCTTTGCCCCTCGAGATTCAGGATGAAATCCACTTCGAGTCCGCCGCGTGTGCGAAAATTGTAGAGTTGATGATCCAGGCCTTTTGCGGTTGCAGTATTGGAAATCTGGTTAAAGACCAGGTGCTCGAATAGAAAGCCCATGCGTTCTGCATTGAGTTCAAAGCTGCCGCGCAGGGCGTTCAGCACTCCGAGATCAAAAAAGAAGAATCGGGGATGCTTGATCAGGTCCGCGCGTTCCGGGTCGAGAGTTGGGTCATTTGTGAGACGGACACCCATGAGCGTATCCTCCAGGATTTCGAAATGTCGGGTCACGGATTGGCGCGAGATCTTGGCTCGGTTTGCTACCTTCGAGTAATCGGTAAAAAGGCCGGACTCTTGAGCTGCCACCTGAATGAAGCGAAAAAAACCATCCACTTGGCGAACCAGGGCCTCCGCCATGATCTCCTCGCGCAAGTAGGTGTTGGCGTAGCTTTGAAGCGTGCGTTTGGCTTCTGAAAGTGAAGGAAGAAGATAGATTCCCGGTAGCGTCCCGATCTGCAGGGCGCGAGCCTCGTCCCACTCCTTGCCGATCTCAAACAGAGAGAGGGGCGCGAGCTGAAAGGTCAAAAGCCTTCCGGGAAGCAAGTTTGCTTTGCCTCTTCGAAGCTTTCTGGCACTTGATCCCGTCAAAAAAAAACGCAATCTGGGGTTCTGGTCGATCAGGGCCTGGATGCTGTTTGTGAGACGGGGGATTCGTTGAATCTCATCTATGAAGACCGACTTGGGTTGAGAGGCTTCGATGCGTCGCTCCAGCTCGTTGAGTTCGGTCTGAAACAGAAAGTACTCGGATTCTTGAGCGAGATTGATCTCTAGGTCCGGCTTCAAAGTTTGAATGGGGGTGGACTTTTACACTTGCTTGGGTCCCAAAAGCAGGATGCTTTCTCGGGTTCTCCGTAGCTCTTGAGCTAGTAGCCTTGTAACCATGTGGGCATTTTTACATCTATTATGCCCGCAGTCCGGCGCTACAGATTTGGGCGCGATCTGACTGCCAAATAAGCTTCTGCGCCGAAGTAGGCCGCGTGGCAAATCACGCGTTTCTAACGCGGTTGCGAAACCAAAAGGTGGGCCTGTGGGTTTGCACAGCTAACGCAACACCTGACCCGTCTTACGATGTACCTCATTGGGAGTTCGGTAACCCAGACATTTCCGAGGGCGGTTATTTAGGCGCTCCTCGGCATGACGGATTTGATGAGG